>SLSP01000484.1 GCA_007130345.1 Thermoflexales bacterium | reverse complement strand
TTTGAAGGGCAATGGGAAAAGCGAGTAGGTGTAACTGAGGTGTAACTACTGTAACCGTAACTTGATCCTGTGATCCTGACCGGACGAAACGTGAATGATTCGCACAGGGGGCCGGGTACGGTCACGGAAAAAATTTTTTTTGGAGTCCCAAGTGGAGTCCCAAGCGGAGTCCCAAATCCAATTCGCAGTCTAAAAATACAATTTTTTAGAAACTTGATACTACAGTTGGTATTGATTTTGACGTTTGACGCATGACGTTTGACGAGCTGTTAGCACACAGCAAAACTGAAAGCCCCCTCACATGGTGGCTTTCGCGTGATCGATGAAGAAGTGCAGGCGGTTTTGGTAATTGACCTCGCTGGCCCCGGCGTCTGTGTCCAGAAAGAGCAGGTTGGCTTGCGGATAGTGGGCCTTGATGCGCCGTTCCACGCCCTTTGCCACGACGTGATTGGCGATGCAGCCGAAGGGTTGCAGGCAGAGGATATTGTGGACACCGGATTCGACTAGTGCGCCGACTTCTCCGGCGATGAGCCAACCTTCGCCGTATTGATGGGTCAGGGCCAGGATGTCCCGCGCTTTATGGGCCACGTCCTCAATGCGATGGAGCGGCGTGTAGTGCTTGAATTGGTGCAGCACGGCTTCGGTCTCGTCCAGCATCGCGTTGGCGAATTTCCGCAAGGGCGGCGCGAGCAGCGAGACCAGGTGCGCCCGGCGCGTGTGGGCTTGCACGGCGGCCTCGGCGTGGACGAGCCACGAGAGGAAGAATTCCGTCAGCCCCGGCACCACCACCTCGATTTCGTGATCGATCAGCCATTGCGCGACGTGATGGTTGGCAAAGGCGTTGTATTTGACGTAGATTTCGCCCAGGATGCCGGCTTTGGGATAGGCTATCGCGGTGGTGGGGAGCGCGTTGAACTCGGCGACGGCCTGCTGGAGCGTGTCGAGGATCGCCGCCTTCTTCAAGGGCAACGCGCCGGTGTCCATGGGGATGAGATACCGGTCGGCCAGGGCCAGCGCCGCGCCCGGTTCGCGCGCGCGCGTGGCGGTGGCGTAATACAAAATCGAAAGGGCGTCGGCATACATAGTGCTCAACATCGCCCGGTAGCCATATTCAATGAAGTTGAGCTTGAGGCCGGGCTGCTCGTGGAGATCTTTCTGACCCGCAGCCAGCGACACAATCGGGACATCCTCAAATCCTGCGGCGATCATCGCCCGCTTGAGCAGCGACAGGTAGCACGAAGCGCGGCACTGGCCGCCGGTCTGGGTCAGCCCCACAGCGACGGTCTCCGGGTCATAGCGCCCGGAGAGCAGCGCTTTGAGCAAATCGCCAATTAAGATGATGGCGGGATAGCAGATTTCGTTGTTGGTATACTTCAGCCCGATTTCCACCGATTGGCGATCCGCGGGCGGGAGCATGACCAGCGGATACCCTTGCGCGATGAGTGGACGGATGAGCGCGGAGCGATTGAAGAACGAGAATTGCGGGGCCAGGATGTCGCGCGCGCGGTCCTGTTTGCGGTACAGGCGGTTCTCCGGGCGGGGCTGAGGCGCGGGCGGGGCAGCAGCGCGGGCCGGGCGCGATTCCAGCATCGAGCGCAAGCGCAGCCGAATCGAACCGGGGCTGTCGATCTCGTCGATGCGGATGACGGTGCTGCTCTGGTGATAGGCGTTCAGCAGCGCGCGGGTCTCATCCACCGCCAGCGCGTCCGGGCCACAGCCGAAGGAATTCAACTGCACCACGTCCACATCGGCCTGCTCGCGCGCCCAACGCGCGGCATGATAGTAGCGGTTGGGATAGGCCCACTGGGTCAGCACATAGCGGTTGTCGAGGCGCGGCGGATCGGCGGCGGGCACGGCGTCTTCGGTGATAATGTCCATCCCCAAATTGACCAGCATCTCCGGCGTGTTGTGGTTGATGAGCGCATCGCTGTGGTACGGGCGGCCCATCAGCAGCACCACCGGGCGGCCGGCGGCGCGGGCGTCCGTCAGAATCCGCGTGGCGGCGGCGGATACGGCGGCGCGATAGTCATGGTGCGCGGTCAGGGCGCGGTCAAAGGCGCGGCGGGCGATGCGCGGCGCGACGCCCAAATCGGCCAAATAAGTGAGGCACACTTTTTTGAGCAGCTTGTGATCGGCCAGATTGACCGCCGGGGTATCCAGCGGGATGCCGTGCTGGCCCTCCGGGTCGATGGCGCTGCGGATCACGTCGGGATAGCCGGTGACGATGGGGCAGTTGTAGCAGTTGAGCGCGTCCGCAAATTCCTGAGCCTCAAACACGGCCATCGGGTAGAAAATGCGGTCTACTCCGGCTCGGATCAGGTCGAAGATGTGCCCATGCACCAGCTTGGCCGGGAAGCAGATGTTCTCGGACATAATCGTGCCGATGCCCTGCTGATATTGCGCGTAGTTGGAAGGGGCCGAAAGCTGCACCGCGAAGCCGCTTTCCACAAATAACGTATTCCAAAAGGGGAAATTCTCAAACATATTGAGCACGCGGGGGATGCCGAGGGTCATTTTGGGCGGCGCTGCGGGGGATGTGGGCCGGTCGAAGAGCAAGGTGAGCTTCTGCGCGATCAGATTCGCGCCCGCGCGCGCCCGTTCCCCCCGATTCGTCACCACGCGCTCGCAGCGGTTGCCGGTGTAGAACACGTTGCCGTTGGGGAAGGTGAGGCGGGTGATGGCGCAGCAATTCTCGCAGCCCTGGCAGGGTATCTGCCGCTTGGTATACGCCGCGACGTCCCGGAACTGCTCCGGCGCGAGCGGGGGCGGCGGGGGAGCATCGCCTTCCGCCGACATCCGCGCGTAGTCGTCGCGGGCCGTCAGCGCGGCCCCGAACGCGCCCATCAACTCGGCCACATCGGGGCACAGCACCGGGCGTTCCAGCAGATTTTCCAGCGCTTTGTGGATCGCCGGATTGCGGAACGTCCCGCCCTGGACGATGATGTGCTCGCCGAGCACGTCGGTGTTGGTGATCTTCAACACCTTGTGCAAGGCGTTTTTGATCACGGCGTAGGCCAGCCCGGCAGAAATATCCGCGATGGTGGCCCCTTCGCGCAACGCCTGCTTGACCCTGGAATTCATAAAGACCGTGCAGCGCGTGCCCAGATCGCACGGGGCCTCCGCCTGACACGCGCGGGCGGCGAAATCGGCGACGGTGTAGCCCAGGGACTCGGCGAAGGATTGGATGAACGAACCGCAGCCCGAGGAGCA
>SLSP01000209.1 GCA_007130345.1 Thermoflexales bacterium | reverse complement strand
CTGTGGAGACCGGAGAATTGCTGCTCTATATATTGGGCGGCTTCTTCGGGGGGTTCTTTCTGCCCTACCTCCAACTCCGCTCTCAAATCCAGTCACGACAAGATGAGATCACCAAAGCCCTCCCCGACGCGCTGGATCTCCTGACCATCTGTGTGGAAGCGGGCCTGGGGTTTGACGCGGCGATGTCCAAAGTGGCTGAAAAATGGGATAACGAATTGAGCCGCGCCTTTATGAAGACGGTTCAGGAGATGCAGTTGGGCAAGTTGCGCCGGGAAGCCTTGCGCAGCATGGCAAACGGTATGGATGTTCCCGATATGACTTCCTTCACGGCGGCGATCATTCAGGCCGATCAGTTGGGTGTCAGTATGGCGAAGGTAATGCGCATCCAATCCGATACAATGCGCCTCAAACGCCGCCAGCGGGCTGAGGAAAAAGCGCAACAAGCCCCCATCAAGATGATGTTCCCGATGATCTTCTTGATTTTCCCCACCATTCTGATCGTGCTGCTCGGCCCGGCAGCTATCCAAATCCGGGACGCGGGTGTCTTCGGTTTCTAAACGTATAGACGTGATCCCCCATACACGCCAATGATACAGATGCAAGCGTTCAAAAGAGGGGCCTGGACAGCCTATCGGTGGCTGTTGGATGTGTTCATGCCTCCACAGTGCGTGATGTGCGGCAGAGTGGAGACATGGCTATGCGATGGCTGCGTGCAAAAGCTCCCGCTATTTACCGGCCCCTTCTGTTCGCGCTGCGGACGCCCCTGGGAAGGCTCCCCCACATGCCGGGTATGTCAGACAAAGCCCTTGAGCGTCTCGCCCATTCGCTCCGCCTACCTGTTCCAGGGCAACGTCCGCGACCTGCTTCACGCCTTCAAATATCGTGGCGGGAAGTCAATGGTGCGCCAACTGGCCCGGCCTATGGCCCAAGCCTGGCGCGAGCTGGGGATGCACGGCAACGCGCTCGTGCCGGTCCCGCTGCATCCGCGTCGCTTGGACCAACGCGGGTACAATCAGGCGGAGATACTGGCCCGTGGCCTGGCCCACGAGTTGGGAATTCCAATGCTGCGCGCGCTGGAGCGGGTGCGCGATACCCCATCCCAGACGCGCCTGAATGCCCAGGAGCGCCGCAAGAACGTCGCGGCGGCCTTCACATATACCGCCGGCGACCTGCTGGTGGGGAAATACGTCACTCTGGTCGATGACGTAGCGACGACAGGTGCCACGTTGGATGCCTGTGCAACCGTGCTCTTAGCGCAGGGTGTAGAGTCTGTTAGCGCTTTCACGCTGGCACGCGCACCCTAAACATTCAATCTGAGGGCATCAAGCCCTAACTTTAAGGAGGATCCTCTATGGAAATGTTACAAGTTTACACCCGGAACCTGGATTTGACGGATCGCTTGCACGACTATGTAGAGTCGAAAGTCGCCAAGTTCGAACGCTATCTGCCCAGCATCGACAGCATCCGCGTCGATCTCTCTGAGAGCAACGCGCGGGATAGCTCGCAGCGGATGGTCGCTCAGATCACTATCTACGTGCCCAAGGCCATCCTGCGCGCAGAGGAACGCGCTGGCGATATTTTCGCGGCCATCGACTCGGTGATCGATAAGATGTACCGTCGCGTGGAACGCTACAAGGGCCGCCGCAAAGCTCGCCGCCCCGCGCCCATGCCGACCGAACTCGTGGCGCCTTTAGAGGAACTGCCTGTGGAGGAAATGCCGCCCACCATTGTGCGGGTAAAGGAGTTTGAAGTCAGCTCTATCTTACCAGAAGATGCTATGGAGCAAATGGAACTGCTCGGCCATCGTTTCTATATCTACCTTGACGCTAACGATGGCCGGATCAGCGTGATCTATCGGCGCGAGGACGACGATTACGGCGTGCTCAAGCCCATCTACTGATCACGATAGTGACAGCACAACGGGGCGCAGTCCAGACTGCGCCCCGTTTGCATGGTGCGGTAGATTACGCGGCTTCTGGCGGAAGCAGCGCTTCGCGCAGCACCGTGTCGACGTCATTCACCCATACCAGATCGAGGGGTTTGAGAATCGTCTTGGGGATCTCCGGCAGATCTTTCTGATTGCGCGCCGGAAGGAACACCCGCTGCACTTTGGCCCGATGCGCGGCCAGCAGCTTCTCCTTGAGGCCGCCGACGGTCAACACCCGCCCGCGCAAAGTGATCTCGCCGGTCATCGCCACGTCGCGGTAGACGGGCCGCTGAGTGAAGGCGGAAAAGAGCGCAACAGCGATAGTCAATCCGGCTGAGGGGCCGTCTTTGGAGATGGCCCCTTCGGGCATGTGGATGTGGATGTCGGTCTTGTCGAACTGCTCCGGGCTGATCCCATACTCCGGGCCCCTGGCCCGCAGATAGGTGAACGCGGCCTGCGCGGACTCTTGCAACACATCGCCGAGCCGGCCCGTGAGCATAAAACCGCCCTTGCCCGGCAACAGCGCGACCTCTACCGGCAGCAGATCACCGCCGTTGGGCGTCCACGCCAGCCCCATCGCCAGCCCGACGAGATGCTGCTTTTCCAGCGGGTCGTCGATATGCTGGGGCGCTCCCAGATACCGCGTGAGGGTCTTGGGCGTGACAGTCGCCAACGGGCGTTTATCTTCGGCCAGGCGACGGGTGGCTTTGCGGCACAGACTGCCGATCTCGCGCTCCAAATTACGCACGCCGGCCTCATAAGTGTATTGGCGGATCAACGTGTGCAGGCTCTTTTTCTGGAAATGCAGCGGCGTCCCCTCCAGGCCGTTGAGTTCGATCTGGCGCGGAATTAGGAACCGCCGCGCGATCTCGATTTTCTCATCTTCTGTATAGCCAGGAAACTCGATCACCTCCATCCGGTCTTCCAACGCCGGGGGGATCGTGTCCATAATATTCGCGGTGGTGATAAAGAGCACCTGAGAGAGATCATAGGGGATCTCGAGATAGTGATCAGAAAAGGCATAGTTCTGCTCCGGATCAAGCACTTCCAGCAAAGCTGACGCAGGATTACCCCGGAAGTCCTGGCCCAACTTATCCACCTCATCCAGCATAAAGACCGGGTTGACAGTGCCCGCCCGGCGCATCGTCTGAATGATCCGGCCGGGCAGCGCGCCGATGTACGTGCGCCGGTGCCCGCGTATTTCCGCCTCATCGCGCACACCGCCAAGCGACACGCGGACGAACTCGCGCCCCAGAGCTTCGGCGATGGAGCGGCCCAGCGACGTTTTGCCCGTGCCCGGCGGCCCCACAAAGCACAGGATAGTGCTGTGGCTCTTTTCCGGGGCCATTTTGCGCACCGCGATATATTCCAGGATGCGCTCCTTCGCTTTGGGCAGCCCATAATGCCGCGATTCCAGCACCTGCTCCGCGTGACCCAGGTCGAGGTTGTCCGTCGTCGCGGTGTGCCACGGCAAGTTGAGCAGCCAATCCAGGTACGTGTGCAGGATGCCCGACTCCGGGGCCATAGCCGGCATCATCGCCAGACGCTTTAATTCCTCTGACGCGCGCTCGCGCACGTAATCTGGGAACTCGCCGGCGGCGAAATCCTCTTCCAGCCGCGCCACGTCACGGGTAAAACTGTCGCTTTCGCCCAACTCGTGCTGGATGACGCGCAACTGCTCGCGCAGAAAATACTCGCGCTGCGTTTTGTCCACTTCCTGTTGCACGGTGGTATGGATGCGATCTTCCAGTTCCAGCACCTCCAACTCGTGCCCCAGATAGGTGCTGATCAACTGTAAGCGGTGGTTGACATCCAGGGTTTCGAGCAACTCCTGGCGTTGCGCCACATCCAACGTGATGATCTGCGCCACCATATCCGCCAGGGCACCGGAAGAAGACTCGTTCATCGCGTAGACATACGCCTCTTCGGGGAGCGACTCGTTGAGCGAGATAACCTCTTCGAACATCGCCAACACCGCGCGCATCAAAGCCTCTTCCAGCGTGCTGTCGTCAGTCCATTCAAAGAGCGGCTGGACTTTAGCCACCAGATAAGGCTCATACTGCGTGTATTCCAGAATCTTGATCCGCCCGATCCCCTGAACGATGGCGCTGAGGGTCTCATCGGGGAGATGGATGTAACGCACGACGACCAAATCGGTGCCGACGGTGTACAAGTCCTCCGCCTGAGGATCTTCTAACTGCTGCGGGTCGCGCTGCACCACACCGACTAACGGCAGATCGGCCTGTACCGCCGCCTCCAAAGCCTGTTTTGCCGATTCCTGCTCCAAAAACAGCGGGGAGACCATCTGCGGGAAGAAAACCAGCTCTTGCAACGGCAAAACGATGGCCTGGAATGGTGCTTCACCGTCGTGTTCCGTCCCTAGCAACTCATCGAAAACGTCGTCTGATGGGAAAGTCAAAGGGTCCCAATCCATAATCTAACCTCCTGCCTCATACTGCGGCGCGTCCCACGGTTCGTCAATCCAGTCCCCTTCCGGCAACTGCAACGCCGCAACGTGATGCCACGCCTCGCGGACATCAGCCACCAGAAAAATAGACCCGGTGGCGAGGATGCCCCATCCCGGCTTAATGTGCTGACACGCCTGCTCCAACGCCTGCTTGGGCGACACCGCAATCTCCGCGCCCTGGCCCAATCGGGCGCAGAGATCGGCCAGAGTGTAGGGCGCGGCTGCGCGGGGGTGATAGGAGCGCGTGACAATGATGTGTTCGACGCAGGGCAGCAGTTCCCGCAACATCCCCTCAATGTCCTTGTCGCCAGATGCGCCGTAGATGAGCACCCAGCGCAAGCCCGGGAACCACTGCTGCACGGAGCGCAGCATAACCCGCGCCGAGTAATCATTGTGCGCGCAGTCCACGATTACCGGCGGCTGCTGACCTAACCGCTCCAGACGCCCCGGCCAGCGCGCGCGCGCCAGTCCCGCGCGCGCGGCGCGGGGCATCGCCCAGGCGTGGTCTCGCGCCAGCGTAGCGGTCGCGGCCAGCGCGACCGCCGCGTTCTCTTGCTGGAACTCGCCCAACATCCCCAGATGATACTCACCGTCAAAGTCGCTATCCCCGGCTGCCCGGCGGAAGCGGAACGCCTGTCCATCGGGCTGAATCCCAAGCGAGGCCCACGTCCAGGCCTCCCCCACCACCGTCAAGGGCGCGTCGCGCTCGGCGGCGATGGCGCGCAACACGTCCAGGGCTGCGGTCTGCTGCGGCGCGCTGATTACCGGCACGCCCGGCTTGATGATGCCCGCCTTCTCTCCGGCGATCTCGGCGAGGGTGTCGCCCAGGAGTTCGGTATGATCCAGGCTCAAGGAGGTGATGATACTGATTTCCGGCGTGATAACGTTGGTCGCATCCAGCCGCCCGCCTAGCCCCACCTCCATCACCGCCAGATCGACGGCCTCGCGGGCGAAGTGCAGAAAACCCAGCGCCGTCGTCACCTCAAACGTGGTCAATTCGGGATCGACATCCACAAGGGGCTGCATCTCCGTGACCAGAGCGGCCATAGCACGACGCGAGATCGGTTCGCCGTCAATCTGCATCCGCTCGCGGTAGGTGTGCAGGTGCGGCGAGGTATACAGCCCCACGCGCAACCCGGCGGCCCGCGCGATCTCGGCCAGCATCAGCGAGACGGAGCCTTTGCCCTTCGTGCCCGCCACATGGATGGTGGGGTACGCCTGATGCGGATTGCCAAGCCGCGCCAGCAGTTGAAATTCGCGGTCGAGCTTGAACTCGCGGGGCGAGTAGCGCGCAATGCGGCGTTTTTCGTAGTCCACCAAACCGTATAGATAGCGTAAAGCGTCGTGATAGTTCATCGTCACCTCATCAGCATAAAGAACGGAGCCGAGAGAGCCGGCTCCGTAAGCGATTGTACCTTGTTCTGAAGCGTTGGCAAGGCAACGTAAAGCGTCTGCATACTTTCGTGAGACGTGACTCGTCAAACGTCATGCGTCAAACGTCAAAACCAATGCCAAGATGCTGCTTCACGTTTGACGCGCCGACGTTTGAAGCGATTTTCGCACTTGCCAAAATTCAAGAATGGTATTAAAATCACCCTACACAGCACGCCTGTTGGCGTGCTACTTTCCCGCGAAAACACACGCGGTCGGACTGACGGGGACGTGCCGAGCAATCGGTCCCGCGCGGGATGATGATCGCGGAGGTTTAAAACAAATCCACAGGAGGACGTAAGAGTTTATGGCTATTGTCACGATGAAGCAACTTTTGGAAACAGGTGTCCACTTCGGGCACCGCACGCGCCGCTGGAACCCCAAGATGAAGCGCTACATCTACACCGAGCGCAACGGCGTGCATATTATCGACTTGCAGCAGACGGTGAAGGCGCTGGAGAAGTCCTATGCCCTGATCCGCGACATTGTTGCGGAAGGCAAACAGGTGCTCTTCGTCGGCACCAAGCGCCAGGCACAAGAAAGCATCCGCCAGGAAGCGGAACGCAGCCAGATGCCCTACGTCAACCAGCGCTGGCTCGGGGGGACGCTGACGAACTGGCAGACCATCCGGCAACGCATCGACTACCTCAAAGAGCTGGAAGAGCGCAGGGATGCCGGCGAATTTGATATGTTGAGTAAAAAGGAAGCCTTGATGTTCACCCGCGAGATCGAAAAGCTCAACGGGCGATTGGGCGGCATCAAGGATATGCGCGGGCTGCCCGGCGTGGTTTTCATCATCGACGTGCGCAACGAAGAGACCGCAATCCGCGAGGCCGACCGGATGGGGATTCCCATCGTGGCGGTGGTGGATACCAACTGTGATCCCGACCTGATCGATTATGTCATAGCCGGCAACGATGACGCCATCCGCGCGATCCGCCTGATGACATCGAAGGTTGCCGACGCCGCGTTGGAAGGCATCGCCCTGCGCAAGCAGCAGACACCCGATGAAGGCGGAGAAATCTACGCCGAGGACGAGAAATACCTCAGCGCTGAAACCCTGGCCCGGTTGCGCAAGATTCAGCAGCAGGAAGGCGGCCTCGCCGAGGATGACGACGACGATGCAGATGATGACGCAGACGCGGACGACGATTACGACGACGAGGACTACGATTATGAGGATGCAGATGACGACGAAGACTACGACGACTATGACGACGAAGACTTCGCTGATGATGATGACGAAGACGACGAGGAGTAGAGCCTGATGGACATCACGGTTGATATGATCAAAGAATTACGCGAAGCCACCGCTGCCGGTATCTTGAATTGCCGTAAGGCCCTGGAAGCTGCCGAGGGCGACTTCGATAAGGCGGTGGATTACCTCCGCGAGAAGGGTTTAGCCAAAGTTGCCAAACGAATGGACCGCGAGGCCAACGAAGGCATAGTAGATTCCTACATCCACGGCGAAAACCGCATCGGCGTGTTGTTAGAAGTGAACTGCGAAACGGACTTCGTGGCGCGCACGCCCGAATTCCGGGCACTGGTTCACGATATTGCTATGCAGATCGCCGCGCTGGCGCCCAAGTACATCAGCCGCGAGGATGTACCCGAAAGCGTCATCCAGCGCGAAAGCGACCTGTACCGCGCGCAAGCCCGCGAAGAGGGCAAGCCCGAAAATATCCTGGATCGCATCGTTGAAGGGAAAATCGAGAAATTCTACCAGCAGAGCTGTCTGCTGGAGCAGCCCTTCATCCGGGATGACTCCGTGACGGTAGACGCTCTGCTCAAGGAGCAGATGACCAAGACGGGCGAGAATATGATGGTACGCAGATTCGCCCGCTACGAGTTGGGAGAGAGTTTAGCCGCGTAAGTGCTCAAGGGGGGGAGAAAGCTCCCCCCTTTTTTCATATAGTTTGGCTTTGCTGAAAAAGCCCTGGTTTTAGCCCCAAGACACAAGGGCGCAAAGATACAAGGGTTTGCAACGGATCAGTTTCATGAGCACACCACGCCCCCGTCCCCGGGGACGGCTAGACCGGGAGTACACGCTTGAACCGGCCCCGAGACGGGGACTTCGAGCTATTTTTTGAGCGGTTTGCTCACAAAACTGAGGGGTTACTCGGATTTTTCAGATTATCCTCCAGATTTACTTGGCGTCTTTGCATCTTTGCGCCCTTGCGTTAGTTTTTCAGTATAGTTTGACCCTAGGGAGGCAATCGCGTGGTACAACCACACTATAACCGAGTCATTATCAAAATCGGCGGCGAATCTCTCTCAAATCCCGGCGGCTGCGGCATCAACCCCCAACGCGCCGACGAAGTTGCCTTGCGCATCGCGGCAATCCACGCGCAAGAAATCGAGATCGGCATCGTCATCGGGGCCGGCAATCTGTGGCGCGGCATCGATGGGATGGATCACGGGATGGATCGTGCGCGCGCCGACCAGATCGGGATGCTCGCTACGGTGATGAATTCCCTGGCCCTGGCCGACGCTCTGGAACGGCGCGGCGTGATTACGCGCGTGCAGACCGCCATCGAGATGCGCGCCATCGCCGAGCCATACATCCGCCTGCGCGCTATGCGCCACCTGGCCAAAGGGCGCGTGGTCATCTTCGGCGCGGGTACGGGCAATCCCTACTTCACCACCGACACGGCGGCCGCGCTGCGGGCTGCCGAGACCGGCGCGGATTTGCTCATCAAGGCCACCAAAGTGGATGGCGTGTACGATGCTGATCCCAATAAAAATCCCGATGCCACCCGCTTCGAGCACATCTCATACCTCGATGCGCTCAATTTCCAGGTGCGCGTGATGGATTCGACCGCCCTGACCCTGTGTATGGACAATCAGGTGCCCATCGTCGTCCTCGACCTCTGGGACCCCAACAGTCTGGAGAAAGTTGTGCGCGGAGAACCCATCGGCACCTTGATTGGAAACTGAATCTGCCCTTCGGGCAGGATTCAGTTGGTATTGGTTTTAACGTTTGACCATGACGTTTGACGAACTATTTGTCATTTGCATCAGGAGGCATTATGATTAAAGAACTGCTACAAGACACGGAAAGCCGGATGGAAAAAGCCGTCGAAGCGATGGAGCGCGACTTCCGAAGTATTCGCACCGGGCGCGCGTCTCCGGCATTGCTGGAAAGCGTGATGGTCGAATACTACGGGACACCCACCCCGCTCCAGCAACTCGCCACCACCTCCGCGCCGGAACCCCAGATGTTACTGGTGCGGCCCTACGATCCCACGTCCCTGGCCGCCATCGAGCGGGGGATTATGCAGGCGGATTTGGGGCTGAATCCGAGCAACGACGGGCGCGTCATCCGCGTGCCCATTCCGCGCCTCACCGAAGAACGCCGCCGAGACCTGGTCAAGATCGTCAATCGCCGCGTGGAAGAGGCGAAAGTCGCTTTGCGCAACATCCGCCGTGACACGCTGAGTGATCTGCGCGAATACGAGGATGAGAAAATCATCTCCGAAGATGAACTACATCGCGGCCAGGACGATTTGCAGGAACTCACCGACCGTTTTGTGAAGAAGATCGACGAGATAGGTGAGCGCAAAGAACAAGACATTATGGAAATCTGACCTCTTGATCCTCCTAATACTATGAGCCACGCGCAAGAATCTACACAGTATCCCCCCTTGCCCGCATTACCGGCCCACGTTGGGATTATTATGGACGGCAACGGACGTTGGGCGCGCAAGCGCGGCTTGCCGAGGCTGGCCGGGCATCGCGCCGGGGTGGAGAATCTGCGCCAGGTACTCCGGTCAGCGGTGGAGTTGGGCGTACCTATCGTCACGCTCTACGCCTTCTCCACCGAGAACTGGCACCGTCCGCCGGACGAGGTGCGCGGCCTGCTCCGCATCCTCAACGACGCGCTGGATAAGGAAGTTGGCGAATTACACAAGAATGGTGTACAATTAAGGCACTTGGGCGATCTCTCGCCGCTGTCCCCACACTTGAAGGCCCGTATTCAGGATGCCGTGGCATTGACCCGCGATAATGATCGCATTATCGCCAACATCGCTTTCAATTACGGGGGCCGCCAGGAGATCGTCGCAGCGGTCCGGCGGATTGTCCGTCAAAACATCCCCCCAGACACCATTGACGAAGCGCTCATTAGTGACCATCTCTATACCGCCGGGCAACCGGATGTCGATCTCGTCATCCGCACCAGCGGGGAGATGCGGGTGAGCAATTTTATGATCTGGCAAGGGGCTTATGCCGAATACTATATGACGCCTAAGCTATGGCCGGATTTCGATAAGGACGAGTTTTACCGCGCCCTGGAAGCCTTTAGCCAGCGCGACCGACGATATGGCGGATTGAATTCGTAACGCCATTATTCCCGACACAGGTTTACCCGTTCCCATCCCCAAATTTGCGGACTGTTAAGTCCCCTGAAAAAGCCCATCAACCCGATTTTTCCACACGCGACCACTCTATATGAAATTCGCACGCGAAAAAATCTACCGCAGTATCAAGTTTCTAAAACATCGGGTTTTTAGGGTTCTTTCAGCAGATTGATCATCGAAGACTCCGAATGAATATCCCAACCTTGCGATACCGGCCTACCCCGGACGTAGTCGGCTGGCCTTACTATCGCCCACCGTGTCTATGAAAGCGCGAACCCTTAGTGCTGCGATTCTCTTGCCGATAGTCATCACCGTTTTGGTCATCGGGCATTGGCCTTTTGCGCTGTTTTTGGCCCTCGCCACCGGCTTGGCCTGTGGCGAATATGTGGCAATGTTACGGCGCAGCGGGTATACGTTGGCCCTCCCGCTGACGTTGGCGATCAACTGGCTGTGGCTCGCCGACGCCTACCAGCCCCTCGACGCCTGGTTGCCGCACGGCATGGCGGCGATCAGCCTGCTGACCGCCGCGTGGGCACTCTATCGAAGACAACGCCATCCCGATGACGGTAACTTCACGGCGCAGTGGGCCTTGACCCTGGCCGGCGGCCTCTACATCGGACTGGGAGGCGCGTATATCTACCAACTCCGCGCGATGCCAGAGGGCCTGTGGTGGATGCTTACCGCCCTCCCCATCGTGTGGGTCAGCGAGTCGGCGGCCTATTTTGTGGGACGGCGCTATGGGCGACACAAAATCGCCCCGCACATCAGCCCCGGTAAGAGTTGGGAAGGTTACGCTGGTGAGGTCATCGCGGGCATCGTGACGGGATTGCTGCTCGGCGGCTTTATGCCGAGGTTCGCTGGCGTGACCCTGAGCGTGAATATGTGGAAGGGCGGCATCTTGGGCCTGGTCATCGCCACCATCACGACCGCCGGAGACTTCTTCATCTCGATGATCAAGCGCGAAGTCGGCATCAAAGACACCGGCGCGCTCATCCCCGGGCACGGGGGAGTGTTGGATCGCATAGATAGTTTGTTGTGGACGGGTATATTGGCTTTCGCCATTGCGCAGTGGCTCTGGTACCTATGAGACGCGCGGGGCTGGCCCTCAAAGCGGCCCCGCTCCCCTGAACAACCCCAACAACCGGACCCCCACATCCAGCAGAACCTTTTCTTGTCAAGGAGGACATTCCGTGTACGCACAAGATACTAACGGATTAAACGACGATAGCCCCGCCGAAGAATTATATATCTCAGAGGAAGATGAAGATCGGATCCTAGAGATACCGGAAGAAGACGCCCTGGAAGCCGCTGAGCAGGCCGGTGAACAGGAAGACAACCCGGAAGACGAGCGGGGAGACAAACCGGGAGACGAACAGATAGACGAACAGGACGCGCTGCGGCTCATGGATATGAACGCGCTGGAGCAGTTGCGCTTGCCGGAACTGCGCGACCTGGCCCGGCAGTATCATGTGTCCGGGTACAGTGGGCGCAAAAAGGACGATCTGATCCTGTTGCTGCTCAAAGCCAAAGCCGAGCGCGAAGGCTACAGCTTCGGCGGCGGGATTCTGGAGATCACGACGGAAGGCATCGGCTTCTTGCGCTCTTCACGCTATCTGCCGGGGCCGGAGGATGTCTACGTGTCTCAAAGCCAGATTCGCCGCTTTGGGTTACGCACCGGCGATATGGTGATCGGCCAAGTCCGCCCCCCCAAAGAGACCGAGAAGTATCGCAGCCTGTTGCGCGTTGAGGCCGTCAATGGGATGGATCCGGAGACCTGCAAGGATCGCCCCCGTTTCGAGCGACTCACCCCGATCTTCCCCGAAGAGCCGTTCTTGCTCAATACCGGCCCGCGCAACATCACCCAGCGACTGCTGGAACTGGTCGCCCCCATCGGCTTTGGGCAGCGGGGGCTGATCGTCTCGCCGCCCAAAGCCGGTAAGACGATGGTGCTGAAGAAGATCGCCAACGGCATCTCGGCCAACCACCCCGACACGCACCTGATGGTCGTGCTGATCGGCGAGCGTCCCGAAGAGGTGACGGATATGGATCGTTCGGTGGACGCCGAAGTCATCAGTTCCACCTTCGACGAGACGGTAGACCGCCAGGCCCGGGTCGCAGAAATGGCGCTCAGTCGCGCCAAACGCTTGGTCGAGCTGAACCGCAACGTGGTGATCCTGATCGACAGCCTGACCCGCCTGACCCGCGCCTACAACCTGGTAGTGCAACCGAGCGGACGCACGCTTTCCGGCGGCCTTGACCCGGCGGCGCTCTATCCGCCTAAGAAGTTCTTCGGCGCGGCGCGCAACATCGAAGGAGGCGCCAGCCTCACTGTGATGGCGACGTGTCTCATCGATACCGGCAGCCGGATGGACGATATGATCTATGAGGAATTCAAAGGCACCGGTAATATGGAACTTCACCTGAACCGCAAGCTACAAGAGCGCCGCATCTTCCCCGCCTTCGACATCACGCGCTCCGGCACTCGCCGCGAAGAGCTGCTGCTCGACCGCGAAACGCTGCGCAAGGTCTGGCTGATGCGCCGGATGTTCTCGCAGATGATGACCGGCACAGCGAACACGCCCGGCTACGATGTCACAGCAGCCACAGAGGCGCTGTTGCAGCGGATGCGCAAAACCCGTACCAACCGCGAGTTCCTGGATGTGCTCACCCGTAATTTACAGTAGCCCAGCACGCCATCAAAACCGCCCCCTCTCAAATCGAGAGGGGGCGGTCACGTGGCTGTCCGGCACGGCCTACACATCATCCCATTGAATCTCGTACACGCAGAGCGCGCCCTCGCGCGCGTATCCCTGGACACGCTGCGGCACGCCTCCCGAAACTTCTCCAATCATCAAAACGTCAATGGCGCAGGTATCCGTTTGCTTCTGGGCCACGTAATGATACGGACAACTGCTGATGAGGAGCACGTACTTACCCGCCTCATCTTGTTGCCAGCGCACCACAAAACCCCGCCGCGTCATAAAATCCACCAGACGATCCATCCGTTGTTCAGGGGCCGCCGGAAGTGGGGGCATATCTCCCACAATGCGCCGGGCGGCATCCTCCAAAATTGCCTGGCGTTCTTCGGGGGTAGTATATTCGCTGACCGCGCTCAACAGGGCTTCGGCCAGCCCGCTATAGTTGTTGGGGAAGAGATCGGCAGCAGTAGAGGTCAGGCGGTACACATAGCGGGGCCGTCCGGGGCGGTTGGAACGGCGCACCTCCGGATCGGAGATGTAGCCTTCAGAGCGCAGGATTTCCAGGTGATGGCGTACTGTGACACTGGTTAATTTCAGGTTCCGGCTTAGCTCATGCACCGTGACCTCACCACAACTCTTGAGGATTTCCAAAATCTGCTGGCGCGTATCCTGCATCGCTCTTCTCCTAAGCAATTCCGTCACCTGCCGCGCGCGCCGCATATCGGGGCGCGGCTATACTCCCGTTTCCTTAACCGTGAAGACAAATACCCCGCCACAACTGGATACCTGTCGATAGGTTACCTGCAATCCGATCTGCGCGCTCGCTGCGATAACCTCATCGGCGGCCCAATAATGCTCATCTTCATCCCAATCCGCGGCCCAACGCCGCGCGGCAGCCGCGCGAGCATCCGCGGTCGGAAAGGCAATATCGGCGATAAGCACTTGGCCTCGCGGCGCGAGGTAGTGTCGAGCGATGCGTTGGAGCAGGCTGAGTTTGATGGCAAGATCGAATTCATGGAAAACATAGGCCGATACAACGCGCGCGAACGGTTGTCGCCAACTCAGAGGCCACGCGGCCAACAAATCCGCTTGGATCAGGTTGACCTGGGGCAACTGCGCGCGAGTCTGAGCCAACATGTGCATGGAAAAGTCTATTCCCCACACACGGCAACCCGCGTGCAGAAACCGCGCGGCCAGATTACCGGTGCCAATTCCCAGATCGAGCACCCGCATCTCCGGTTCGAGGTGCGCCAGACTGACAACTTCATCCAAAACGCGCGCATATCCGGCAAACGGGAACGCATCTGGCGTTGCATCCGCGCCAGGCGCATAATACTCTGCCCAATTATCGAACAACTGTTTGCGATTGATGAATTGCCCCCCTGAGATTAAGGGATATTATAGTAGATGAACATTTTCATTTTAACATCGGCAACCTGATTTGTCAAACATCCATTTACTTTTTGTGATAAGTTCATCGTGAGGAAGATGCTGGGGTCGTCATGCGTCAAACGTCATGGGGCTATGATCGCTCTGGGTTCGCCTTTGTGAGACACATTGACGTTTCACGGTTGACGAAGTTGGCATCTCTCCTAAACTCGGTGGCTATTTCTCACTGGTATTTCACTCAGAGTGTGCTATAATCTCGATGATTTGCTAAATGGAGGTATTCCAATGTATAAACTTGAAACAAAAATTCTGGATACGCACGAAGCCTATATCACTGTCGAGATAGAAGAAGCAGCCTTCCAAAAAACCCTACGCGAGGCTGCCAGGAACATTTCATACAATGTGCATATCCCTGGATTCCGCAAGGGACGCGCACCCTTCGGGAAAATTATGCGTTACGTGGGTACCGACCGCTTAAAACAAGAAGCCGCCGAGAGCATGATCCAAGAGATCTACCCCAAGGTGATTGAGGATGCCGGTATCAAGCCTTATCAAAACGGCACGGTCGAGGATATGAACGTGGACGACCAGCTCACCTTCAACATCCTGGTGCCCCTCGCGCCCGAGGTGACCCTGGGCGACTATCATAGCTTGCGGACAGACTGGACTGAGCCAACGGTCGATGATGCGGAAGTCGCCGATGTTTTGGAGCACATCCGCGCCGACAACGCCACGGAAGAGGTCGTAGAGCGACCCTGCCAATATGGTGACTTGGTTTACATCGACATCTTTGGCAGCGTGGATGATGAAGAAGAGGGCGAGTTGGTGCTCATCGATAAAGACAGCGAGGCGTTCCTGCTAGACGAGGACGATCCCTTCCTCACTCCGGCGTTCTACGACGAGATAGTGGGGATGGCAGCCGATGATGAGAAAGCCTTCACCATCACGCTGCCGGAGACTTTGGATGACGAGCGACTGAGAAATGCCGAGGCTGCCTTCGACGTGATCATCCACAAGGTCTGCGCCTACACTATGCCTGATTTGGACGACGCCCTCGCCAGCAGTGTCGGCAACTTCGAGACCCTCGCCGATCTCAAAGAGAACATCCGCCACCACGTCCTGGAGCGCAAACTACGCGAGCAAGAAACGGAGCACCAGAACGAATTACTCGAAACCCTGGCGGAACAGGCAGACGTGCGCTATCCTCCCGTGCTGCTGGAAGAAACCCTGGACACCCTCACCGAGGAACACGCAAAAAGCGTGCAAAAGAAGCATAAAATCTCACTAGAAGATGCACTACGCCTTGAGGGGAAAACCCTGGAAGAATTCCGGGAAAGTTTAGTGGGGCAGGCCAGAAAGCGTGTCATCTATTCCCTGGTACTCAGCACGTTCGCGGCAGAAGAGGACATCACGGCCAGCGACGCGGAAGTCTACGCCGCCTACGCCGAGCTGATAGAAGCCACGGGGAAGTCCATGGCAGTGGCTCCCGAACTCGACTTGGACTCCGATGTAGGGAAAACGATCCGCAATGAGATTTTGAAGCGCAAGTGCTTCGCTCACCTGCTCGCCATCGCCGGAGGCGAAGTTACCACGGAAGAAGCCTCAGAGACCATCGTTGCCTATGAAGAGGACGTCGAGGATGACGCGGACGAGGATATGGACGCGGTTGAGGTCGATATCGAGGTCGAGGACGAAGGCGAAATCGAGGACGAGGCTCCGGCAGACGAGGACGCCGCCTGAGACTTCCAAAGTCTGGTAAAAAGAGGGAGGTTATGTATGGGGATCATCCCATTCCCCAAAGTTATTGAGAGCACCGGGCGTGGCGAAATTGGCTACGACGTGTACACGATGTTGCTCAAATCGCGCATCATCTTCTTGGGCACCCCCGTCAACCCCGATGTCGCCAATCTGATAGTGGCCCAACTCCTGTTCCTGGATCAAGAAGACCCCGAACGCGACATCTCGCTGTATATCAACTCGCCCGGTGGCGAGATCTCGGCGGGCCTGGCGATCTACGATACGATGCAATTGACCCAAGCCCCCGTTTCGACCATCGCCGTGGGGATGACGGCCAGCA
Organism: Thermoflexales bacterium; assembly: GCA_007130345.1. GTDB lineage: Bacteria > Chloroflexota > Anaerolineae > B4-G1 > SLSP01 > SLSP01. The sequence continues at coordinate 17,991 of SLSP01000209.1, read as the reverse complement.
TGGCGACCATCCTGCTCACGGCAGGTGCCAAAGGGCGCCGCTACGCCCTACCTCACGCCACCATCCACCTGCACCAACCCCTGGGCGGCGTCCGCGGCCAGGCCGTGGACATCGAAATTGCCGCCAAAGAGATCCTGCGGATGCGTGACCTTGTCAACGACATTCTCCGCGAGCACACTGAGTTGAACGAGGAGCAGATCAGCCGGTTCACCGACCGGGATTTCTACATGACCGCTCAGGAAGCTGTCAAGTATGGCTTAGTGGACAAGGTCTTGGGGCAAGAAACAGAAACTTAAATTAATCGGGGGACCGGCAGTCCCCCGATGTATTATTGAACCGTAACTTTTCACCTGTCATTACATCAGGAGGGTATCAACGTGGATATTGAAGTTCTAAACGGTCTTTTACGCCCTAAAGCCATTGCCGTCATTGGCGCGTCCAACGCGCCCGGCAAAATTGGCTACACCGTCGTCAAAAATTTGATAGATAGCAACTATCAGGGTGACATCTACCCCATCAACCCTGGCAGTGATGAGATTCTGGGATTGAAAGCCTACCCCTCAGTGCTGGACGTTCCCGGAGATATTGACGCTGCCGCCGTCGTCGTTCCGGCCAAGTACGTGCCCGACGTGACCGCACAATGTGGCCAGAAAGGCGTCAAAGGGCTGATCATTATCGCCTCCGGCTTCAGCGAAGTCGGGTTCACCGACCTGGAAGAGCGCGTGGTCAACACCGCGCGCGAGCACGGGATGCGGGTTCTGGGGCCGAACATCGTCGGCATCCTCTCGAACTCCGATAGCTGCAACGCCTCCTTTGCCCCCTTCCTGCCGCTGCCCGGCAAGGCCGCCCTGGTATCCCAGAGTGGCGCGCTGCTCATCGCCATGGACGCCGCGACCTACACCCGGCGCGTCGGCTTCGATAAGCTGGTCTCCATCGGCAACATGTCCGATGTCAACTTCGCCGATATGGTAGAATGGCTCGGCCAGGACGAGAACACCGCCTGCATTTCGCTCTACATCGAAGGGCTGAAGAACGGACCGAAGTTCATCCAGGCCGCCCGCGACGCCGGCAAGCCCATCATCGCGCTGAAGTCGGGCGTTTCGGCGCACGGCGCGGCGGCGGCGGCCTCGCACACCGGTTCGCTGGCGGGATCGGGCCAAGTCTACGATGCCGCGTTCCAACAGGCCGGCGTGGTGCGCGCGGCTGACCTGAACAACCTCTTCGACCGCACCCTGGCCCTCTCGCTCCAGCCGCCGATGCAGGGCGACAACTTGCTCATCGTCACCAACGGCGGCGGCGTGGGCGTGCTGGCAACGGACGCCGCCGAGCGCTACGGTCTCCCGCTGCGCTTCGCCCCCGAAGACGTGCAAGAAGAGTTGAAGAAGCACATGCCCGCGTTTGGTTCCGCCAAAAACCCCGTCGATCTGACCGGGATGGCCGGGATGGACTGGTATCAAGGGTCCACGCGCTATGCCTTCGCCCACGATTGGGTGGATGGCCTGGTGGTGCTGTACTGCGAGACCGCGATGACCGATCCGGTGGAAATCGCCCAGGGCATCAAGCAGGCGATAGACGAATCCGGCATCACGGATAAGCCCGTCGTCGTCTCCTTTGTGGGCGGCGAGCAATCCGCCGAGGCCCGCCGCTGGCTGGTGGAGCACGGCATCCCGGCCTACGACGCGCCCGATATGGCAATCAACGCGATAGCGGCCCTGCGCGAGTACGCCCGCAACACCGCCGAGGCCACCACGCCCTTCCAACGGCACGCGGATGTGGACGAGGCCAAAGCGCGCGAGATCATCGCCAAAGTGCGCGCGGAGAACAGCACCAGCTTGACCGAGGTAGAATCGAAGGTCATCTTCGAGGCTTACGGCCTGCCGGTTGCCACCACGCGGCTGGCAACGTCAGAAGACGAAGCCGTGAAGACCGCCGAGGCTATCGGCTACCCGGTGGTGATGAAAATTATGTCCCCCGACATCCTGCACAAATCCGATGCCGGCGGCGTCAAGGTCGATATCCAGGACGAAGCCAGCGTCCGCGAAGCGTACACCACCATCCTGGCGAACGCCAAAGCCTACAAAGCCGACGCGCATATCCTGGGCATCGCCATTCAGGAGATGGCCCCCTGGGGCACCGAGGTCATCCTCGGCTCCATCGCCGATCCCACCTTCGGCCCCACCGTGATGTTCGGGCTAGGCGGCATCTTCGTCGAAATCCTCAAGGACGTGACCTTCCGCGTGGCGCCCGTCTCCGCCGATCAGGGCATGACCATGATCAACGCCATCAAGGGCGCGCCCATCCTCAAAGGCGCGCGCGGTGAAGAGCCTGGCGACCTCCAGGCCCTCTCCGAAGTCCTGAGCCGCTATTCCCAGATGATTCACGAGTTGGGCGATGAGATTCAGGAGTCTGACGCCAACCCCGTGATCGTGTACCCTGAAGGCAAAGGCGTCAAAGTCGTGGACGCGCGGATTATCCTCAAAGAGAAGTAAACCGCCACGTCCTATGCACGCACATCTCAAGCCGCCCAGGTCTCTGGGCGGCTTGCTTTTGCCATAAGCCCGAAATGGCATTACAATAAGTCGCGGTTCACCGATCAGTTTTATGACTCTACTGAAAGAACCCTAAAAAATCCGATTTTTTAGAACCTTGATACTATATGTAGATTTTTCGCGTGCGAATTTCATATAGGTAGTAGGTCGCATGTGGAAAAATCGGATTTTTGGAATTTTTTCAGGGGACTCTTTTATGAATACGCTCCAAGCCCCCGTTCCCGCGGGCGGCTAGACCGGGAGTACACGCTTGAGCCGTCCCCGAGATGGGGACTTGGAGCTATTTTCGAGCGGTTCACCGGCCCGTCACCCTGAGCGCAGCGCAGTCGAGTGGGCTTTTAGGGATTGCCGGTTGAGATTCCTCGACAGGCTCGGAATGATACCCTGTTTGGGACACAGATAAACACAGATTTCACGGATAAAACCAGAAAAATCCGTGTTTTTCCGTGTAAATCCGTGTCCTTACTTGAAATCAACCGGGGACTTCTTCTTGTCACAGGGTTAGTTTTGCGCTATTGCGATTTTTGGACTTTTTCAGGGGATTCAGACAATGACAACACAACACATTGGCAGACAGTTGAACACAGTCCGCGAGCGCATCGCCGAGGCCGCCCTGCGCTCCGGGCGCGAGCCAGAAGCTGTGCGCCTGGTTGCTGTGACCAAAACCTTCCCCGTCCCGGCGGTGTTAGCCGCCTGGGAACACGGCCAGCGTGATTTCGGCGAGAGTCGCCCCCGCGAAGGCGCGGACAAGGCGTATGCGGTGGCCCAAGTCCTGCCAGAAGGCCCGCGCCCCGTGTGGCACATGATCGGCCACATCCAGCGACGCAAGGCGAAGTGGGTAATCGCCCAATTCGACATCGTCCACTCGATAGACCGGCGGGAGCTGGCGGAGCGGTTGAGCGCGCAAGCCGTGAAAGCGAAGCGCGAGATCCCCGTGCTGCTGGAGTGCAACGTCTCCGGCGAGGCCAGCAAGCACGGCTACGCCGCCGCCGGTTGGGAGGCAGACGCCGCCACACGCCAGGCCCTCCTCGACGAGGCGGCGGCGGTGCTGGCGCTGCCGGGCCTGCGGTTGGAAGGGCTGATGACGATGGCGCCCTTCGTGGACGATGCCGAGATCGTGCGCCCGGTCTTCGCCTCGCTGCGCGGACTGCGCGATCTGCTGCGCGAGCGGTTCCCCCAGGCGACGTGGCCGCACCTTTCGATGGGGATGACGGACGACTTCGAGGTGGCGATAGAAGAGGGTGCCACGCTGGTGCGCATCGGGCGAGCTATCTTCGGCGCGCGAGAGTATTGAGGAGAAACGGATGGGCATCATCATCACATTACTAAACTGGATTGTGGGCCTGCTTTTGCTGGCCCTGTTGTTGCGCGTGATTTTGCGCTGGTACGATGTCTCGCTGGACAACCGCGCGATGCTCACCTTCTTGACCGTGACCGAGCCGGTAATCAAGCCGTTTTATCGCATCGTGCCGACCAGCGGGGCTTACGTGCGCGCGGCTTTTGGCACAGGCACCGGCTACCTCGATATCGCCGCGCTGGCCGCAGCAATGGGGATCGTGTTGGCCCACTTCATCTTGCTCCGCGTGCTAGGCCTCATCTTCAATCCGCCGCTGTGGCTCCTCTACCCAATGGACAACTTGGGCCTCTGGCTTTCGCGCCTGCTAGGCTTTGCAGTCCAAATCTACACGTTGCTGATTCTGGCCCGCATCATCCTGCAATGGTTCCGCGTCTCCTACACCAACCCGGTGATGCGCTTTCTCTGGGATAGCACCGAGCCGCTGCTGGCCCCCATCCGCCGCTATCTGCCTACCAGGGGATGTCTGGATTTCTCACCGGTGATCGCGGTGCTGCTGTTAAGTGTGGCCCATACCCTCATTGCCAGTGTATTGCAAGCTATTTTCTAATCACGCGCGGTGCTAAAATACTGCTCTCGTCAAACCCACAAACCTATGGTATACTTTCTGTGGTAAAATTCGTAGTTGAAGATGACGACCGCCCCTTACAACAGGGTATCGAGGCTGGCCGCCATTAGCTCCGGTGCTTCCTCTTTGATGCGCTCATTAGTAAGGGCGTGGTCTGATAACGCTCCTTGCGATCTATTCAATACGCCTGAATTATGTTATAGCCAATAGGAGGAAAATATCCGCGATGATTGTGCTCTACAGTTTACTGGCTCTCCTGGTGTTCGGTGGCGCGTGGTACGCCATCCGCTCCGAAAACATGCTGGTCTCCGCCGTGATGCTCGGTATCGGCAGCGCGGCGCTGGCCCTGATCTTCTTCCTGCTTGACGCGCCCTACGCCGGCGGATTTGAGTTGAGCGTGGGCGCGGGCCTGGTCAGCGTGCTCTTCATCGTGGTCATCAGCCTGACCTCATCCCCAGAGGAGGTGGCCGATGAAGCGTGACACGCTACTACGCCTGGGCGTGGTGCTGATATTAATGCTGGCCGGCGGGCTGCTCTGGCGCTGGCAAGTAGCCTCCCCCGATGCGCCCGCTGTGACCCTCGGTGAGAATTTCCGCGTCTGGCTCTGGGATATGCGCGGCCTCGATGTAGTCGTGCAAGTCGGGCTGCTCTTTGTCGGGGCGCTGGGGATCACCGCGCTGCTCCCCGAAAGCGCAGAGGAGGCCCCCCCACAATGACCGCGTCGATAACACCTCTTGTAGATTGGTCTGGATTGACGGTACTGAACGCCACGTTGAGCGTCCTCCTCTTTGCGATGGGCCTTTTCTGCTTGCTCTCCCAACGCAATGTGATCAAGCAGGTCTTCGGCCTGAAAATCATGCTCCAGGGGGTAACGCTCGGCATGATTGAGGCGGGCCGACTGCACGGCGATCTGGGCTTCGCGCAGACGATGGTCGTGTCGGCCCTCATCGTCGAGACGATCCTCATCGCCGTGGCGCTGGCGCTGATCATCAACATCTTCCGGCACCATCCCTCCGGCGACATCGACCGCTTGAACCGCTTGCGAGGCTGATATGATACCCTGGATGCTATGGATTATTGTCATTCTACCGGCATTGGGCGGGATAATTCTGCCCTTCATCTCCCGGCACGAGACCCCCGGCACAGCGCGCAAGTTCACGCTGCTGGTCGGCGGACTGGTCGCGCTGTGCGCGCTCGGCGCGCTGCTCGCCCTCGGTGCCCACACCGAGCCGCCCGCGCTCGGCATCGCGTTGACGTGGCTGCCCGGCGTCGGCGAGATCGGGTTGCGCGCCAGTGCTACGGGCCTGTATATGGTGCTGGCCCTCGCGGCAGCGCTGGTGGCGACGCTGGCCCTGGACAAAGGCGAGAAATCGCCCCCTCCGGGGCAATTAGCGTTGGCGCTGGGCGCGCTCGCGGCGGCCAACGTGGCCTTCCTGGTCAGCAACTTCCTGGGACGCTACGCCGCGCTGGAAATCGTGGCGCTGCTCGTGGCGCTGGCCCCGCTACTCGCGCTCAACGGCATACGGACGGCGGGCCTCGTCTACCTGCTGTTGCGCATCGGAGACGTGGGCTTCCTGGTCGCGGTACTCTTACTGCGCGCCACCGGCACGCTCGACATTGACGCGGCCCTGGCGGGCGGCTCCGCGCTGGCCGTCCCGGTGCAGATGTGGATTGTCGGCGGGTTCTTGCTGGCGGTGGGCGTCAAAGTGGCAATATGGCCCTTTAGCTGGTGGCGCTCCGTGGGCCATCAGATGCAGCGCACCACCGATAGCTGGCTGTACGCTACCGTGATGCCACTGCTGGGCCTGTACCTGCTCTACCGCATCGCGCCGCTGTTGACCGCCGACGCGGCCCTGGGCTACTTGATGCTCGGCTGGGGCGCGCTGGGCCTGCTGCTGGCCCTCGTCGCTATCGGCGCGAACCTGCACGAATCCCGGCGGCACATCCCCGTCAATGAGATCGTGGGCAGTCTGGCGCTGATAGTCGCGGGCCTGGGCGCGCTCTCCTGGGTGCGCGTGCTGGCGCTGGCCCTCGCGCCGTTGCAATGGCTGGCCGCGTGGCTATCGCCAGCAGCAGCCCCCGACGCCCTGGAAACCGGCGTCTTAGAGCGCGTCATCGCGGCGTTGCCCCAGGCGGCGAAAGGCGTCGGATGCGCGTTGCAACGTTGGCACACCGGGCGACTGCGGCAGAATCTGCTGTGGATCGCGCTTGTCCTGACACTGGCGCTGGCCGTGTTCTTGACCCTGTAATCCGATTGGGAGGCGTATAGTGAACACTGGCGATCTATGGGTTGTTACACCCCTGGCGATTCTGGCCGGGGGAGCCATTTTAATGTATCTGGTGGGCCGATTTATAACCCAACGCAATGAAATTCTGGCCCTCTGCACCACGCTGATCTTGGGGAGCGCGCTCGCGGCGCACGGCTGGTTGAGCGTGCAGACCTTGCAGGCGACCGCCGGGACGTGGCCCGCGTGGGGGCACTTCGCTCCGGGCGGGGTTGTGCTGCGCGCCACGCCCCCCACCCTGCTGATGGGCAGCATCGCGCTGGCCCTGGGGTTATTCAGCGCGCTGTACTCCGGGCGCTATATGACCCTGGATCAACATTACATCACCTATTATCCCCTGCTGCTGCTCTTCCTGACCGGCCTGCTAGGGATGGTGTCCAGCGCGGATCTGTTTAACCTGTACCTGTTCTGCGAGATGATGAGCATCGCGGGCTACGTGCTGGTGGCGTTCCGCCGCCGCACCGACACGGCTATCGAGGCCGGCTTCAAGTACCTGATCCTGGGGAGCGTCGGCACGCTGATGATGGCGATGGGCATCACGCTGATCTACCGCCAGACGGGGTCGGTCGCGCTGGAACAGCCCGGCATCCTCACGGGGATGTGGGGGCGCGCGGGCCTGATCTTCTTGTGGGTGGGCCTAGGCGTCAAGAGCGCGCTGGTTCCGCTGCACACCTGGCTCCCGGATGCTTACGGGAACGCGCCGAGCAGCATCAGCGCGCTGTTTTCGGGCATCGCCAGCCAGAGCGCGTTCTACATCCTGCTCAAAATCAGCCTGGATATGGGCCTGCCGCCTTACGAGTTGGGCCTGGCCTTTTTGGTGATTTCGTTCGTCAATATGACGTTGGGCAACCTGATGGCATTGATGCAGACGAATGTGAAGCGGCTGTTAGCCTATTCCAGCATCGCGCAGACGGGCTACGTGCTGTTTGGCGTGGGCATCGGCCTACGCTATGGCATCCCCGAAGCGATCCAGGCGGGCTTCTTCCTCATCTTGACCCAGGCGGTGGCGAAGAGTCTGGCCTTTTTGGGCACAGGCGTCGCGGACTTCTACTGCGGCACATCCACCATCGCCGATCTGCGGGGCATCGCCCGCCGCCTGCCGCTGACGGCGATTCTGTTCGGCATCGCGCTGGCGAGTCTAGTGGGGTTGCCGCCGCTGGTCGGGTTCACGGGGAAGTGGTTCCTGTTGGCCGAGACCTTGCCCGCAGCCGCGCCGGTGGTGTACGTGGGGACGTTCATCTTCTTGATCAACGTCCTGATCTCCCTGGGCTACTATCTGCCGCTGTTAGCCGCGCTCTTTATGGTACCGGCGCGGGACGCCGGCGAGCCGATGCCGGCCCGTATTCCCGTTTCCCTGTGGATGACCGTGCCCCTGGTGCTGCTCGGCCTGCTGGTCATCGGCATGGGACTGTATCCCGGCCCGTGGTGGACTATGGCGGCCTGGGCTATATACTGAGAGGTCACTATGAGCACTGTATGGCTTAATCCGGCGATTGCCCTCGGCGTTTTTCTGATGTTGGCCTGGGGACTGTATAGATTGGGCGGCAGTCTGGCCGCAGAGGGCGAGCCCCATCCCGACAAACACCGCGTGTATACTGGCGGGGAAGTGAACTTGCCCCAGGCGCGGAAGGTCAGCTATCGCGCCTTCTTCCGGCTGGCCCTGATGTTCTCCGTGCTGCACGTCTCCGTGCTGGTACTTTCGACGCTGCCACCGGGCGCGGCTCCGTACTTGGCTTACTTCTGCCTGGTGGGCACTGGCGTCAGTGTGCTGGTGCTGACCGAAGGAGGTCTCTAAATGACTATGTCTGGTACTACCTCTGGCACTTTGTTGACGCGCTGGGCCGCCCCGATGGTGCGCTGGGCGCGACGCAAATCCCCGTGGGTGCTGCATTATAACACTGGCGGATGCAACGGCTGCGACATCGAGATTCTGGCCGCGCTGACGCCCCGCTACGACGTGGAACGGTTGGGCATCCTCAAAGAAGCCGCCCCCCGCCACGCCGACATCCTGCTCTGCACCGGCCCGGTCACGCTCCAGTCGCGGGATCGGCTGCGGCGCATCTACGCGCAGATGGCGGCCCCCAAGTGGGTGGCCGTCATCGGGAGTTGCGGCTGCTCCGGCGGCGTCTTCCAGGGCGGGCCGAATGTCATGGGCGGCATCGACCAGGTAATCCCGGTGGATGTCTTCATTCCCGGCTGCCCCTGCCGCCCGGAAGCGGTGATTGACGGGCTGGCGCAACTTTTGGAGATGATCTGATGACCCCAACCGAGACCCAAGAGCAACTATCCGCGCGTATTTCTGAGGCGTTAGAGGCGGCTTTCCCCGATATAGCGTTGGAGATGCAGCCGCTCCCCAAGCAAGACATCAGCATCACGCTGCCGCCGGAGAAACTCGAAGCGGTGGTGGCGATTCTGATTGAGACCTTCGACTTCTACCACCTCTCCACCATCACCGGCGTGGACAACGGCGAAACGATTGAGATTCTGTACCATTTCTGGAACCGCTACGGCGTGACCTTGCGCGTGCATCTGCCCTATGACGCGCCCCACGTCCCCGCCCTGACCCCGACCATTCCCGGCGCGGCCTTCTACGAGCGCGAGATCCGCGAGATGTTGGGCGTGGTCTTCGAGGGGCTGCCCGAAGAGGGCCCGCTCCTGCTGGCGGATGATTGGGAGGCGGGTCTGCCTTTGCGCAAAATTTCTAAACAGGAGAAGGAGGCGGTATGAGCAAAGTGACGATTCCGATTGGGCCGCAACATCCGCTGCTGAAGGAGCCGGTTGCCTTCACGCTCACCGCCGATGGTGAGCAGATTGTCGATAGCGCGTTACGCATGGGCTACGTGCATCGTGGCATTGAGCGGCTGGCCCAAGATCGCTCCTATACCCAGATCACGTATTTGGTGGAGCGCGTGTGCGGCATCTGTTCTCACGTCCACACGACCACCTATTGCCAGGGCGTCGAGGCGCTGCTAGGACTGGATGTGCCGCCGCGCGGCCTGTATCTCCGCGCGCTGCTGTGCGAACTGGAACGCATCCACAGTCACCTGCTGTGGCTCGGCGTACTGGCGAAGAACGTGGGCCTGGACACCCTCTTTATGTACGCCTGGCGCGACCGCGAGATCGTGCTGGACATTATGGAGGAGCTATCCGGCGGGCGCGTCTCGCACGCGGTCAACATCGTCGGCGGGGTGCGCATCGACTTGGACGAAGCGCAGCACCAGATGGTCGTCGAGCAACTGAACCGCCTGGCGGGCCGGGTACATAAGCATCTCAACATCGTGCTGCACGAGCGCACGATCAAGGCACGGACGCAAAACATCGGGTATCTCTCGGCGGAGCAGATGCGTGAGTATTGCGTGGTGGGGCCGGTGGCGCGCGCCTCTGGCATTGATATGGATCTCCGCCGCGACCTCCCGCGTCCGCCGTACACCGAGTTGGACTTCGACGTGATCACGCACACCGATGGCGACGTGTGGGCGCGCACGGTGGTGCGCGTGGAGGAGACGCTCGTGAGCCTCAAGCTGTGTCAGGACATCCTGGCGAAGCTGCCCGATGGCCCGGTCGCGGCCAAAGCCAAGCGCCGCGTCCCGACGGGCGAGGTGGTCAGCCGCTTCGAGGCCCCGCGCGGCGAGGTGGTCTATTACATCCGCAGCAACGGCACGGACAAACCGGAACGGCTCAAGATTCGCACCCCCACACTGACCGCCCTGATCACGTTGCCGATTCAGCTTCAGGGCGTGGCCCTGGCCGATGTGTCGGTGGTGCTTTCGGGCGTGGATTTGTGCATCGCGTGTGCGGATAGGTAAAGAAGGAGAACGCTATGTTTAATGAGAGGTTGACAATAAGACGATATTGCGTATTGCGTATTCCGTATGATGGTTTTACGCACTACGCAACACGGAATACGCAAGAGGGCTACGATGGCTGAGTTACTTTCCGCGCTCTTCACATGGTTTGTGTTCCCCGGCTTCATCTTTTTGCTGCTCTGCACCTGGGCTTTCGACTGGCTGGATCGGCGCATCATCGCCCGGTTCCATGGGCGCGTCGGCCCGCCCTGGTTCCAGCCGCTGGCCGACTGGATCAAGCTGCTGGCGAAAGAAGACATCCTCTCCACCGGCATCAATGAGCGGCTGGCAGCAATCCTGCCGATGCTCTCGTTTGCGATGGTCTTGGCCGCGAGCCTATACATCCCGGTGGCCGGGTACACGGCGGCAGCCTTCGAGGGCGATTTGATCGTCGTGCTCTTCCTGTTGAGTATGCCCGCGCTGGCTTACTTCCTGGCGGGCTGGATTTCGGGAGGCGCTTACGGCATTATGGGCGGCAACCGCGCCCTACTGCAATACTTCTCCTACGAAGTCCCCTTCTTGATGGCGATGGTGGGGCCGGCCATCCTGGGCAACTCCTGGTCGATCTCGCAGATCGCGCAGCAGCAGACGGGCACCCTCTGGTACGCCTTCGTGCAACCCGTCGGCTTCATCCTGGCGATCATCGGCCTCATCGGCAAGCTCAAACGCGATCCCCTGGACATCCCCAAGGCCAAATCGGAGGTGGTGGGCGGGTCGCTGACGGAATATAGCGGGCGCAAACTCGTCCTCTGGCATCTGACGATGGAGATGCAAGCCGTGCTCGGCATCTTCCTGCTCATCAACACCTTTTTGGGCGGGGCGATCACGGCTATGGTGGGGCTGAACATCCTGCTTTTCTTCCTCATGGCGATGGTGATCCTGTTAAGCCTCTCCACAGCAAGCGTGATCTACGCCCGGCTGCGCATCGACCAGTTGGCCTATCTGGGATGGCGCGTCTTCGCGCCGCTGGCCCTGTTGCAGATCGCTTTTGTCGTGTGGATGGGAGGTTGATATGGCGCAATGGCGTTCGTTTCTCTACATGCTCCCCCAAATCTGGCGCGTGTTGGCGCGCAAACCCGAAACCGTAAGCTATCCCTTCGGCCCGATGGAACTGCCGCCGGGCTTCCGGGGCCATGTCACCGTCAATGCCGAGAAATGCCGGGGCTGTAGCCTCTGTGTGCGAGACTGTCCCGCCGACGCTTTGGCGTTAGAGAAGGATAGCCGGAAACAATATCGGCTGATTTATCATCCCGACCGGTGCGCCTATTGCGGGCAATGTGAACTGTCCTGCGCCTTCGACGCCATCCACATGACCAGCGACTTTGTGCGCGGCTCCACGCAGCGGGCCACCTTCACCACCAAGCTGGTGGATCATAAGGAAGATGACGAAAAAGAGACCTGAGCGATGCTGGCAATGTCCCCCGGCCATTTTGAGCATCTGGTCTCCGCTGCCCTCGACGCGCTGCCGGAGGAATTCCGCGAGCGATTGAGCAATGTGGACGTGGTGATCGAACCGTGGCCCGATCCGGTCACGATGGCGAAAGTCGGCGCGCGGCATCCCGCCCAACTCTTGGGCTTCTATCACGGGATTCCGCAAACCCGGCGCACGCACAGTTACCGGATGGTGCTGCCGGATAAAATCTCCATCTATCGGCAGCCCATCCTGATGCGTTGCCACACCCCCGAAGAAGCGCAAGCGACGGTGCAGCGTGTCCTGCGCCACGAGATCGCGCACCACTTCGGCATCAGCGACGAGCGGCTGCGGGAGTTGGGGGCGTATTGAGGATACCTCCGCGCTTGAAGAAGTCGGCAATCGGCGCGAACATGAGCAGTCTTATGAGCATACTCGAAGCCCACGTCTTAGGGACGTGGGCTTCGAGCTATTTTTGAGATGCTAAACGGTTTACTCACAAAACTGACGTGGTACCTTCCCCTAAAAACTACCCTCTCTGCCTCCTTCTGGTATAATCATCAAGTTAATCCTACTGGAAGAAGGTGGCAAAATGCACATCAGCGTCATTGTACCGACCTATAACGAAAGGGAGAACCTCGCGCGCCTGGCAACGCTGTTGCTGGCCCTCCCCCTCGAGGTGGAAGTCGTGATAGTAGACGACAACTCGCCTGACGGCACCGGCGACATCGCCGACGGACTGGCGGAGGAGCATCCGGGGCGCGTTCACGTCATCCACCGCGCCGGCAAGCTGGGCTTGGGCACAGCCTATATCGCGGGCTTCAACTACGCCCTCGCGGCCGGGCGCGATCTTGTTGTCACGATGGACGCCGATTTCTCCCATCCCCCCAACCGCATCCCGGCAATGGTTGAGAAGATCGCCCAGGGCTATGACCTCGTCATCGGCAGCCGTTACGTGCCCGGCGGCGCGGCTGTGGAGTGTACGTGGCCCCGTAAATTTTTGAGCTGGGGCGCGAATACATGCACCCGCGTATTGTTGGGTCTCAAGGCGCACGATACCACAGCCGGTTTTCGATGTTACCGGCACGAAGTGTTAGAGTCCATCGCGCTGGATGAGATTTTCTCCAGCGGATACTCCTTCCTCGTCGAGATGCTCTATAAAGTGCAGCGTCAGGGCTGGCGCGTGGGCGAAGTGCCCATCGTATTCCAGAACCGGCAGCAGGGCACATCCAAAATCTCGCGCACCGAGATTATCAAGGCGATGGGGACGGTCTTCCGCCTCTTCTATGCCCAATTACGGGGCAAGAAGATATGACTGCCCCGCCTCCTACAACCTGGGAACATACCCGCTGCAATCTCTGTGGTGCCAATGATTACACGCTCTATATCCCGTCCACTCTCGACCAGAAGCCGCCGCAAGCCGGGGAGGGCGATTGGCGGGCCTACGCTTGTACCAGCGGCGGCTACGGGCACCACGGCCCCATCGTGCGCTGCGAGCATTGCGGCTTCGTCTACGCCACGCCCCGGCCTCAAAACCATGAGGTTCTCGACATCTACACCGCTGTTGAAGACCCCCTCTACCAGCAAGAGCGCGCGGGCCGCGTCCTCACCTTCGAGCAGCACCTCAAGCCTCTGGAAGACTTCGTCGGGCCGCCGGCCCATCGCCGCCTGCTTGACGTGGGGGCCTACACCGGCGTCTTCGTCGAGATCGCTGCCCGCCACGGATGGAACGCCTGGGGCATCGAGCCAAGCCAGTGGGCCGTGGAGCAAGCTCGCGCTCAGGGCCTGCAGATGATACCGGGCGCGATCGAAGAAGCTGACCTCGCCCCCGAAAGCTACGCCGTGATCACAATGTGGGACGTAATCGAGCACGTCACCGACCCGCTCGGTACATTCCAGGCGGCCTGGCGCGCGCTCGAACCCGGCGGCATCCTGGTTGTCCACACGATGGATCTCAACAGCCCCTTCGCCCGGTTGATGGGCCGCCGGTGGCCCTGGTTTATGGAGATGCACCTCTGCTATTTTTCGCGCCAGACCATGACCGCGTTCTTGGAGAAGGCCGACTTCGAGATAGTGTGGATGGGCGCGCAAGGTCGGTATCTACATGTGGGCTACCTGGCAAGCCGGGTCACGGCACTGGCGCCGCTCTTCGGGCGACCGCTGGAATGGCTGGTGCGGAAGCTCCAGCTAGGCGAGAAGGCCACGCGGGTCAATTTGGGCGACCTCTTCACCACCTACGCCCGCAAAGTTGACAAATCCCCCGCGCCAAGATAGAATAAGCGCATGTTACCCTCAACACACACAGCCCAACACGCGGAGCGCGACCGACTGAGCGTGTTATTGGCGGTTACGCTGGTCAGCGCGACGCTGTTCCGCTTCGTGGAAATCCCCGATTTTGTGTGGGGCGTGCGCCAGGTTTTCGGCTCCCCCTTGAGTTTCACCTTCGACAGCGATTGGATGCTGAGTCTGTTGATGATGGGCCTGGTCGCTACCGGCACCCTCTCACTGATGCAAGGCCATCCCTTATACAAAACCCGCGAGCGGGGCGTGGTCTTTTTCCTCATCGTGCCCGCGCTCGGCGCGCTATTGATCTCGCTGTTGCTTGTCCAGGCGCAACTCTGGCCCGTGTGGATGGCGACGTTGCTCTTGGGCGCGCTCCTGTTGGGCCTCTTAATTCACCTCAGCTACCGGGCCTTCTCGCCCGAAAGCCCCGGCTATCCTAGCGCGCGCACCCTCCTGAACATCATCGACTATCTCGTCGGATTCCTGCTCTTCAGCCTGGTGCTGCAATCACAAGACCGCGCCCTCGTCACCGGCCCGGCTATCTTCTTACTCAGCGGGCTGCTGGCACTGGAGCTTCTGAGCGCCACCGGTGCCGCGATCAAAGATGTGGCACTCTTCAGCGGCATTATCGCGTTACTAACCGCACAAATGGCCTGGGTCTTCGGCTTTTGGAACATTTCGGCGTGGACGGCGGCCACACTACTCACCCTGGGCCTATATCTGTGGAGTGGGATCGGCTATCAATATCTTCTGGATCGGTTGACCAGGCAAGTCGTCCTGGAATTCGTGCTGGTGGTCGCGTTGATGCTCGCGCTGGTGCTGTGGATCAGGCCATAATGCGTAATTCGTGATGCGTAATTCACGAGTTACAAAGGTCAACTGAAATAGGATGCGCCCATTCTTCACTTGTAGCAGATCAGTCTTATGAGCACGCTCAAAACCCGCGTCCCGGGGACGGAGATTTCGAGCGTTTGCTCACAAAACTGAAGTGTTACCTTCATTTATCATTTACTTTTCGCCATTCTTAAAAGGAGCTATTGATGAACGAGCAGTATCCCGAATCTTTGCAGGATAAACTCCCTCTTCGCCTAGCCCGTTTGGAGGACTTGACCTACAATTTCTGGTGGTCGTGGCATCGCGCGTCGCGGGATCTATTCAAGCAGCTAGATCGCACGCTGTGGACGACCACGCGCCACAATCCCGTGCGCATGCTGCTGGAGACCCCCGAGGAGCGCATCGAGAAGTTGACCAAGGACCCTCTGTTTTTGCGCGATCTCAACGCCGTGCTGATGGAGCTAGACCACGACACCACCAATGGCACGCACTGGTATCCGCAGACGTACCCGGAGTTGGCGCAGCATCCCATCGCCTACTTCTCGGCGGAGTTCGGATTGCACACGTCATTGCCCATCTACTCCGGCGGCCTGGGCGTCCTTTCCGGCGATCACACCAAAGAGGCCAGCGATCTGGGCTTGCCCTTCGTCGCGGTGGGCTTCCTCTACGAACAGGGCTACTTCCGCCAACGGCTGGATCACAGCGGGTGGCAGGAGGCCATCTACCCACCGCTCAACCCCGCCGAGGTGGCGCTGCGCCCTGTGCTGCACGATGATGGGCAGCGGCAGATCATCACCGTGCGCCTCGGCGACCGCGACGTGGGCTTGCAGGTCTGGGAAGTGCGGGTAGGATGCGCGCGCCTCTATCTCATCGATGCCAATGTGGAGCAGAACGCGCCCTGGGACCGGCAGTTGACCGGGCGGCTGTATGGCGGCGACCGCGAGATGCGCATTCAGCAGGAGATTCTCCTGGGCATCGGCGGCGTGCAAGTGCTGCGCGCCCTGGGCATCGAACCGCGCGTGTGGCACATCAACGAGGGGCACTCCGCGTTCATGCCCCTGGAGCGCGCGCGGAAATATGTGGCGCGGGGGATGGACTTCGCGCAGGCGCGGGAGCGGGTATGTGCCAGCACCATCTTCACCACGCACACGCCCGTCCCCGCCGGCCACGATGCTTTCGACTTCAATCTCATCGACCGCTACTTCTATCACTTCTGGCCGACCCTGGACATCACCCGCGAGGATTTCCTTCAGTTGGGCAGTCACGGGGAGCTTTTCAATATGACCAAGCTGGCGTTGCTGATGAGCCAGCGCGCCAACGGCGTGAGCGCGTTGCACGGCGAGGTCTCGCGCCAGATGTGGCAGGGGTTATGGCCGGATAAAGCGGTGGACGAAGTCCCCATCGGCCACGTCACCAACGGCGTCCATCTGCCGTCGTGGACGGGCGAAGCGATGCACCGGGTGTATCGGCAGCACATCAGCCCCGATTGGGTGCAGCGTCAAGACGATGTGTTGCTCTGGTCGCGCATTGAAGATGTCCCCGACCAGCAGCTCTGGGACGCGCACACACACCTCAAGCGCAAGATGCTCTCCACCATCCGCGAGCGCGCCCGCGACGAGTACATCTCCCGCGCGGCGCCGCCGGATCACATCCTGGCGTCGGGCGTCTTCCTCGATCCAGAAGCGCTGGTCATCGGCTTCGCGCGCCGCTTCGCCACCTATAAGCGCGCCAATCTCATCTTCCGCGATATGGAACGCCTCAAAGCCCTGATCCACGACCGCTACCGCCCGGTGCAATTCATCTTCGCGGGCAAGGCGCATCCCGCCGACGATCCGGGCAAGATGTTGTTGCAGGAGATCTACAACTTCTCCCGCAACCCAGAGTTTGGGGGGCGCATCGCCTTTGTGGAGGATTACGATATGCACATTGCCCGGTACCTCGTGCAAGGCGTCGATGTCTGGCTCAACACCCCGCGCAAGCCAATGGAAGCCAGCGGCACCAGCGGGATGAAAGCGGCCTTCAACGGCGTGCTCAACCTCAGCATCCTGGATGGCTGGTGGGCCGAAGCCTATAACGGGCGCAACGGGTGGGCCATCGAAGCCGGAGAAGCGTATGACGAAGAGTACCAGCAAGACGACGCCGACGCGCAGGCCCTCTACGATGTGCTGGAAGAGCAAGTCGTGCCTCTCTACTACGACCGCGACCGCGACGACACCCCCAGGGGATGGGTGGCAATGATGAAAGAGGCCATCCGCACTGTAGGCCCGCAATTCTCAATGCGGCGGATGGTGAAGGATTACACCGAGAAATACTACGTCCCCGCGCTGCGCGAGGTGCTGGCAATGGGAGAGCACGAATAGACCGCCGCATGCATGCGTTTGAGTCACCAAACATCGCCCCCCGATTGGGGGGCGATGTCTTTGAGAGGGGGCTATCTTCTCCAAAAACCTGATTAATACAGCACGGCATAAATAACTCCCCGGTTGAATGTGCTCCAATTGGTAGCTCCTTGCGCGGGGCGACCACGGGGGGCGTCCCTACGCTTCGACGATGGCGATTTCTTCTTCGGTCAACCCGTAAAGCCGGTAGACGATCTGGTCGATGATGCGATCCGTGGCGGCGATGCGCTGCACCAGCGCGGCGTAGTCCGGCGCGTGGGCGCGGTAGATGGCGACGAGGTCGCTGAGGCCGGTGATTTTGCCCGCCAGCTTTTTGACGAAGGCTTTATAAGCGTTCTCTGACCAGGCCAGACTATCTTCGAGGCTGTGGGTGGTGTAGCTGTCTTCTTCGACGTAGGGGCGGCAAGCGGCGGCTTTCCACAGGGTGCGGCCTTGCTTGCCCTTCTGCAACCGGGCGAAGGTG
>SLSP01000183.1 GCA_007130345.1 Thermoflexales bacterium | reverse complement strand
TCCTGAAAAAAGTCCAAAAATCCGATTTTTCCACACGCGACCACCTAAATATATGAAATTCGCACGCGGAAAATCTACATCACGTATCAAGTTTCTAAAAAATCGGATTTTTTAGGGTGCTTTCAGTAGCGTCATCCGTGTCCCCAACAGAGTGACTTTTGCGGTATTGCGTTTTGGGGCGGGGTTATCCCCTCCACAAACCCAACGCGAGGATGCTGATGCCCACCACCACGTTCATCACCCCAAACCACAGTTCCGAGTGATGGTCGATAGGTTTCTTGGTCTTTAACACCGCTTGCCGGGGATTGTCAGGGTTATAATAGACGGGCACCTCGCTGCCGGGTGGGTAAGCCGCCACATGGCCCTCGGCTTGAGCCTTATTGCGATAGGACGCCTCCGCCTGGGGCGCGAAGTCCCGCTTGCGCGAAGTGTGCGTCTCGCCCGCGACGGTGTACGTGTACTTGACCACAGGCGTGTACGTTATGTGCCGTTGCTCCTGAGTATGGCGTTCGTGTTGATAAACGAACGCTTCCTCAATGACCCCTGTAACTTTAGGCCACTCGGCCGCGCCTTGATCCCGGCGTTTTACCCGGACAATCGAGACCAGAACACCTATCCCGAAGACTACCACCCATCCGCCCAATATCGTCAAGAATTCCATAGCTGCCTCCCTGTTCTATCCCGACTTCTTCTTTTTGCAATCATCTTCGCGTCCAGGACGCATTTCCAAAACCTCTTCCACGTACAGAACGCGCTGATACGTTCCTAGCGGGCCATATTGCCCTTTCTTACTGACTTCGCCCTGGATGCGGACATAAATCTGCTCATAGGGTCGCTCGGCAAGCTCGTGATACCGCGCTTCCAGGGCTTTGTCGGTCTGTTGGTAGCCTTGCCCCTTGACCCACCATGTCTCCCTGGAACGACAGGGGCGGAACGTGCTGCCGCTCGGCCCGAAGATGACATGGCCTTGCCACACGCCGCTTTCCAAAGACCGACCCACTGCTCTCAGCGCATAAGCTATCAACGCCATTGATGAAATAGTCCAGTGCATGTTTGACTCCTTGTTGTGGTTTGAAAAGGTGTGTTTCGGCGCGCTTTTACAGCGATACAGCGCCTATATTTTGACTGAGATCACATACACCCGTTGGAATCCCGCGTCTGCTATAGCCTAATAACCTATCATCAAGCCGCGTCTTTGTCAACTTGAGAAAGGACGGCACAGAGCCGTCTTATGAATACGCTCCAAGCCCCCGTGCCAGGGGGCGGTTACGCCATGAACCATGCCGAATTATCACCGATAGCGGGCTACAAAAAGACCTCTCAAAACTAGGTCGTGTGGTGGATACCCCACCTGGCTTCGCAGTTTAGCCCCGGAGGGCGACCTGCCTCATTGACCTGTTTTGAGAGGCTTTGATACCTTCATTATATAGGAAGTCCCTATGCCGTGTCAATAGGCAATTTGGCGGTTGGGCAAATAGGTCATTGAAGGGCACGCAGGGTCTCTAGTACAGCGCGACGGAAGTCCCTCCCCAGTTAGCCCCGCTCAGAGCGGATCGTCAGATCCGCGACTACGCGGCGAACCGGGGAACTGACGTTCCCCTTGGAGCAAATTCAACTGGGGAGTTATTTGTGCCGCGCTGTACTAGGATTTCGCCGGATGGCAAGCGCGCTCTTGACAAACAGCGCGTTGAGCGACACAATAGGACGCCAAAGCGCGCTGTCTGAATGGGAAGCGTTCAGCAGCAGACAGTGTTTAAGGAGGCTCCTATGACTTTCTTGCGTCTGGGTATTGACATCGGTTCGACTACCGCCAAAGCGGTGGTGTTGGACGCCGACGGACGCCGTGTGTTTTCCGCCTACCAACGGCACAACGCTCAAACCCTACCGACGGTGCAGCAGATGTTGGGCGCGGCCCGCCAACAGCTTGGCGATGTGCCGCTGCGCGTGCTGCTGACCGGTTCGGCGGGGATGGGATTGAGCGAGAGCTACGCGCTGCCGTTTATACAGGAAGTGGTAGCGTCTGCCGAGGTGGTGCGCCAACGGTATCCTGATGTGCGCACGTTGGTTGATATCGGCGGCGAGGACGCCAAGATGATCTTCTTCGATGGTGACGGCCGGCCGCCGGATATGCGGATGAATGGCGCGTGCGCTGGCGGCACCGGCGCGTTCATCGACCAGATGGCGACCCTGCTCAATGTTTCCGTGTCCGAGTTGAGCGCGCTGGCCCTGCGCCACACGCACACCTACCCCATCGCGGCCCGCTGTGGCGTGTTCGCCAAAACGGACGTGCAAAATCTCCTGGCGCGCGAAATCGCCCGCGAGGACATCGCCGCGTCTATCTTCAACGCGGTGACGATGCAAACGCTGGCGACCCTAGCGCGCGGACGGACGGCGGTTGCGCGGGTGCTGTTCTGCGGGGGGCCGCTGACCTTCTTGCCCGCGCTGCGAACCGCTTTCATCGCCGGGCTGGCCCTGGATGCGGCGGAGGTGCTGGACATCGCCGACGCCGAATTGCTCCCGGCGCTGGGCGCGGCGCTGGCGACCGATTCCGCCCCAGACGCGATCCCGCTCTCCGGGTTAATCGAGCGTCTGGCGCGTAAGCCGCCCCAGGCCACGCCGCCGAGCCATCGCCTGGCCCCGCTGTTCGCCGGGCCGGATGCTTACGCGGCATGGAACGCCGCCAGTCGCCGTCACCAGGTCGCGCGCGTGGCAATCGCCGAGCTGCCGGACAGCGCGCCGTGTTTCCTGGGAATAGACTCCGGCTCGACCACCACCAAGCTGGTGCTGATCGACGCGGATGGCCGGCTGGTGTGCGACTATTACGCCGATAACCGGGGCCAACCGCTGCGCGCGGTGCAGCAGGGATTGGCGCAGATCGCGGCGGACTTCGCCGCGCGGGGCAAGCAGCCGCGCGTCGCGCGCAGCGCAGTCACCGGCTATGGCGAGGATTTGGTGCGCGCCGCGTTTGACTTTGACCACGGACTGGTGGAAACCCTGGCACACTTCCGCGCCGCCCGCCACTTTGACCCGCGCGCGTCGTTCATCCTGGACATCGGCGGGCAGGATATGAAGGCCATTTTTGTCGAGCATGGCCGGATTCAGCACATCGAAATCAACGAAGCCTGCTCCTCGGGCTGCGGTTCGTTCATCCAATCCTTCGCCGAGTCCCTGGGCTACACCGTCGCCGATTTCGCCGCCCGCGCGTGTCAGGCG
>SLSP01000441.1 GCA_007130345.1 Thermoflexales bacterium | reverse complement strand
GACGGCATCACGCCGTTAGAGGTGTGGGCCGGCGGTGGCGGCGGCTACGCGGCGGCCAACGAGTTCTTCATCAGCGGCCAGTTGGTCTTCTATATGTCAGGAAGCTGGCAGGTGGGCCAATTCGCCGATAACATCGGCGACACCTTCGATTGGGACGTGGTGCCCAATCCCTGTGGCGAATGTGGCTGCACGGGCATCCCCGGCGGCGCGGTGATGGTGGCCTTCGAGGCGACCGATCATCCCCAAGAAGTGACCA
This sequence comes from Thermoflexales bacterium, assembly GCA_007130345.1. Lineage (GTDB taxonomy): Bacteria > Chloroflexota > Anaerolineae > B4-G1 > SLSP01 > SLSP01. The sequence continues at coordinate 12,069 of SLSP01000441.1, read as the reverse complement.
AGCTGGTGGAGTACCTGACCAGCGAAGACGTGCTCGGCGAGTTCTCGGCGCGCTCGCTGTTCATCCCCGGACACCTGGGGCTGGCGGAACGCGGCGTGGACTACGAGAGCAACAAGGACGCGCTCAACGTGTTCGTCGGGCAGATCCCCCGGCTGCTGCCGGAGGCTTACGGCTTGCAGTATCATCCGCAAACTTTCGTGCTCAACACGGAGATCCGCGACCGCTTGAGCCAGGTCATCGTGGGCGAATTGTCGCTCGACCAGGCCGTCAGTCGCATCCAGCGGAAGATGGACGAGGAAGTCCTCCCGATGGACGCGCCGGCCGTGCCGGAAGGCGACATCGAGCTGCGGATTATGTGGTACGATGACGGGAACGAGGGCGCGGTGATGCGCGACCTGCTCGACCGCTTCGAGGCGGACTATCCCAACATCAGCGTGGTGATGGACACCGTCGCCTATGGCGATTTGCACAGCATCTTGCAAGCGCAGGTAGAGGCCGGCACCCCGCCCGACCTGGCGCGCGTGACGGATATGGCGCGCTTCGCCGGACGGTACCTCGATATGCGGCCCTATATGGCGAATCCCAACGCCTGGGCGCGCAACTGGGCCAACGAAGTGCTCAACTCCTTCCGCGATGACCCGGCATCGGACGGCTTGCACGGCTTCCCGACGCAATTCACCGTGACCGGGCCGTTCGTCAACCGGACGCTCTTCGAGCAGGCCGGGGTCACGATGCCCAGCGACCTCTCGGACGAGGTAACGTGGGCCGAGTGGGAAGCGGCAGCCGTCGAGGTGGCCGAGGCCACCGGCACCCCCTACGCAATGGCGATTGACCGCACCGGCCACCGCTTCTGGGGGCCGTCCCTCAGCATGTGCGCGACCTACATCACCGAAGACGGGTTCGAGATCGACACACCCGGCTTCCGTGACGCGGCGCAAATGATCATCGACTGGCACGAAGACGGCATCACGCCGTTGGAGGTGTGGGCCGGGGGCGGCGGCGGCTACGCGGCGGCCAACGAGTTCTTCATCAGCGGCCAGTTGGTCTTCTACATGTCGGGAAGCTGGCAGGTGGGCCAGTTCGCCGAGAACATCGGCGACACCTTCGATTGGGACGTGGTGCCCAATCCCTGCGGCGACTGCGGCTGCACGGGCATCCCCGGCGGCGCGGTGCTGGTAGCCTTCGAGGCGACCCAACATCCCGAAGCGGTCACGCTCCTGGTGGAATACCTGACCCGCATGGACGTGCTCGGCGAGTTCTCGGCGCGCTCCCTCTTCATCCCCGGGCACCTGGGGCTGGCTGACCAGGGCGTGGACTACGAGAGCAACCGAGACGCGCTGAACGTCTTCGTGGGGCAGATTCCCCGGCTGCTGCCGGAGGCTTATGGCTTGCAGTATCACCCGCTTACCTTCGTGCTCAACACGGAGATCCGCGACCGCTTGAGCCAGGTCATCGTGGGCGAATTGACCCTCGACCAGGCCGTTGATCGGATTCAGCAGAAGATGAACGAGGCCGTAGCGGAGCAGTAAGCGCTCCGGTCTCGCAAGACACGCCCCAGGCTATCACGCGATAGCCTGGGGCGATGGAAGTTTATGCTAATATGTAGTCCAAAAATCCGATTTTTCCACACGCAACCTACTCCTTATATGAAATTCGCAAGCGAAAAATCTATCCGTAGTATCAAATTTCTAAAAAATCGGATTTTTTAGGGTTCTTTGAATAGATTCAAACTTTCAGTTTGTGACAGTGAGCAAACGCGGCGTCTCAAACAGCTCGAAGTCCCCGTCTCGGGGACGGCTTCAGTGAGCACTGCACATTCACCTCTGTAACACAAACTTTCAGTTTGTGACAGTGAGCAAACCCGGCCTCAAACAGCTCGAAGTCCCCGTCTCGGGGACGGCTTCAGCGAGCACTGCACATTCACCTCTGTAACACAAACTTTCAGTTTGTGATAGTGAGCAAACTGAAAGTTTGCTCTACAGAGATTCTCGAAGGAGCGATCTTATGGAAACGTTACCGCCAATCGTCCCGAAAAAGAAACCTCGCAAGTTCTCCACCTCTCCGATATTGACCGCGATCTTTTCATTCTTGATGAACCTGATGGAATTCCCCGCCAGCTTGACTCAGCGCGTCATCGGGGTCAAGCGGATGGGGTATTTCTTCCTGATGCCCAACCTGCTGATTTTCGGCATCTTCATCCTGTTCCCGATGCTCCTCAACTTCTACTTCGGCTTCACCACTGGCGACTCCATCCTCTTGCAAAACCGCGAATGGGTCGGCACAGCGAATCTGGAAAGAATCTTCGACTGTGAGACCTTCCTCGACCACAACACCTGCGCCGAAGACCTCTTCTGGCGCGGGATGGGCAACACCGCGAGGTTCGTGATCTGGCAAGTGGGCATGATGGTGCTGATTTCGCTGATCACCGCGCTCGCGCTGAACCGCGATATAGCCGGGCGGGCCTTCTTCCGGAGTATCTTCTTCTATCCCGTGCTGCTCTCACCCGTTGTCGTGGCCCTCATCTGGAAGTGGATTTTGCAGCATCAGCACGGGCTGCTCAACGCCTTGCTGGTGGGCATCGGCATGGAGAAAATCCCCTTTCTGCTGGACGCGCAATGGGCGCAATTTTGGGTGATCTTCGTCAGCGTGTGGGCACAAATGGGCTTCTACACGCTGATCCTGCTTGCCGGCCTGCAAGCCATCCCCGCCGATCTGTACGAAGCCGCCGCCATCGACGGCGCGGACGCCATCCAGGGCTTCTTCAAAATCACCTTGCCGTTGCTGATGCCGACGATGGTGGTCGTCCTGGTGCTTTCCCTGATCCGCGCAGTGCAGATCTTCGATCAGGTCTTCGTCCTGACCAACGGCGGGCCGGGCACCGCGACACTGTACATCGTCCAGTACATCTACCGCACCGGCTTCGAGCATCGCCGGTACGGGATGGCCGCCGCCGCCTCGCTGGTGCTGGCGGTGGTGCTGATGGTGCTGACGATAGGCCAACTGGCGATCAACCGCGAAAAAGAAGCCGCGTAGGAGGATGCCATGACAGACTTCAAACAATTCCTGACGCGCCGCAGAGGCGGCAAACGACTCGATACGACGGATATTCTAACCTACATCTACCTGATCACTGGCGTGGTCGTGATGTTCGGGCCGGTACTCTGGCTGCTGATGTCCTCCTTCAAACCGCCGGAAGCCATGTACGAATTCCCGCCGACCTTTTTCCCCTATCAACAGGAGACAGCCATAGTCGAAGGCTACGACGATCCGTTGCCACTCTATGACGCCATCCTGGAAGACGGCACCGAGGCGCAACTGGCCCAGGTCGCGCGCGTTGGCCTGGTGGCGCGGATGATCGATCCCCAGAACCCGGAGGCGGGCCTGATCAACGTCCCCATCGACCAGCGCGAACCGGTGCGCTCCATCGCCTTCAATCTCCAGAACTACACCGGCGCCATCAACCGCTTCCCCTTTATGACCTATCTCCGCAACACCGTCGTCGTCACCGTCGCCGCGACGCTGCTGACCTTGCTGGTCAACAGTATGGCCGCCTTCGGCCTGAGCAAGTACAAATTCAAGGGCCGCGACTTCCTCTTCCTGGTGATGATCAGCACCCTAATGGTGCCGGTCTCGGTGATCCTGATTCCGGCGTTCCTGGTCATCGCGCGCGTGGGCTGGTCGAATGACCTGCTCGGCCTGATTGTGCCCGGCGCGGCGACGCCCACCGGCGTCTTCTTGCTGCGCCAATACATGCTCACCATCCCCGACGAGCTCCTCGATTCGGCCCGCATCGACGGGGCCAGCGAGTGGCGCATCTACTGGCAAATCATCCTGCCGCTGGCCGGCCCGGCGATGGCGGTCTTGGCGATCTTCTCGGTGATGTGGCGCTGGAACGACTTCCTCTGGCCGCTGATCGTAGTCACCCGCTCCGAACTGTTCACGCTCCAGGTGGGCCTCAACGCCTTCCAGGGCGAGTTGAACGTGCAGTGGCACTACATCCTGGCGATGACCGTCCTCACCTTGCTGCCCATCACCATCATCTTCGCGCTGTTGCAGAAGTACATCACCACCGGCATCGCCACAACGGGGATGAAGTAGCGCGCGTCCCCCGCAGAGTTTTCTGCTGACGCAACAAAATAGGCCGGGAGAGTCTCCCGGCCTATGGTTATGGTGCGCCAGCGCGCTTATTCCAGCGGATTGACCACGCGCCCCACGAAGAGCAGCGTGTCGGTCTCCACGTCGTGAATGGCGAAGATGAAGGGGCGATCCACGGTGATGGTATTCATCGGCATTGAGACGATGCCGACGGTGATGCCCGTAGCTGCCGCCGCCTCGGTACCTTCCTCATCCACCGCCACGTAAGCCTGGTGGACGACCGACTGGATGAAGAGGTCGCGCGTGCCGTCCATCCCGGAGAAGTCGGCGGTGCCGGGCGCGAAGGCGTCCGCCATCCCCAGGCTGACCAGCGCGTCCCGCAGCGCGAAGCGCGAGTCGAACTCGAAGGTGGGCATCGTCACCTGCACGTCGGTGGGTTGCAAGTCGGCCATAATCTCCGCCAGCCAGTCGGCATCGAGGGCCTGCTCGAACTTGTCAAACGTTCCGACATCGGGCACCAACACCACCATCCGCGCGCGTTCGCCCTTGTACTCCAGCGCGAACGCCTCGAAGCCGTCGCCCACGACATAGGGTGTCTGCACCCGGCGAGACATCGCCGGCACGCTGACGCGGTCGCCGTCAAGCAGCGCGAAGTCGATGTCCAGGCCGCCATCAAACGGCGTCACCCATTCACCCTTGAAGTAGATGGCGTTGAGCAGCACCAGCCGCGAATCCGCCGAAAGGCCGTCGCGTTGCAGCAACTCCTCGATCTTGCCCTCGGTCTGGTCACTGATCCAGGCGTTGATGGCCTCGCGGGCCTCCTCGCGGGTGGCGTCTTGTGTGAAATCGGCCAGCCGCACGCCCGCGCCGTAGTGCATCGCCAGCGTGTCGAGGTAACTCGCCAGGAAGTCGTAGTCCGCCTGCGCCCACAGCGCGTTGGCGACATTGAGGCGGAACGTGTCCTCGCCGCCCGGCGACGTGAGGCTCAGGTCAAGGGCGTTGAAGGCGGGGTGGACGGCGTCGGGAGCCAGCGTGAAGCGCAGCGCGTCAGCCATCTGCTGCCGCGTTGCGCCGTCGGCTCCGGCAAACGCCATCGCCAGCGCGGTGGAGATGCTGTAAGGTGAGTAGAAAAGGTTGCCCTCCTCCGCGCGCAACGCCTGATAGAGATCGAGCGCAAAGGCGCGATTGGCCTCCGACAGCGCGGCTGCCGAAACCGCGGGCGCGGTCTCGCGCGGCACATCCGACTGCACCAGCGAGAGATGCGCGCCACCGACGCCGGGCACAGGCGTGGGCGTGGGCGCGTCCTGAGCTTGGGGGTCAGGGTCTACGTCCGGCGTAGGCGTGACGGTCGGGCCGCACGCAGAAAGCACCAGCCCGATGATAACCAGCACCAAAAGTAAGGGTTTGAATGTCTGTAACATCTGTCATATCCTCCTGTGTGGATTGGGTTTCGCTTTCATGACGTAAGCGCGGCGATAAAAGTTCCATGTTCGTCAAACGTCATGCGTCAAACGTCAAAACCATATCACATTTGAGGCAAACTCAGATCGTAACTGATCAGTTTTATAAGTACGCTCCAAGCCCCCGTCCCCGGGGGCGGCTAGACCGGCAGCACTCGCTGGAGACGTTCCCGAGACGGGGACTTGGAGCTTATTTTTGAGCGGGTTGCTCACCCCCCCTTGACGCTTCACGTCAAAAAGTATCCTGCCGGGCTTCCCGCCAGATGCCTCAACATGAATGGGCTAATCCCTCGGCCCGACATCGCAGACTTCACCGATGCAGTCCACGCTGAAGTGGCGCCAGCTTGACCACTCGCCGGTGTTGCCGCGCCGGTCTTCGGCCTGAACGCGCCAGCGGTAGTTATCCGACGCGCACGGAGCTTCGAGAACCCAGGTGTTCTCGGCGGCCTCGCGCGGCATAGGCCCCCCGGGTTCCACCTGAATCCGGTAGCGCGCCACAGGATGCAACGAGTCCGGCTCCTCCCAGCGCAGGTTAATGTGGAGATGCAGCCCCTCGCAGGTGATTTGGCCCTCCGGCGAGCGCAGCACGGGGGTTTCGGGCCAGGACAAGGGCGCGGGCGAAGGCGTGGGCACGCTCGTTGGCGAAGGCGACGGCGCGGGAGTAGGCGAGCTGGTGGGCGACGGCAGAGCGGTGGGTCGGTGGGGCGCGGGTGGCGGGGGCAGCCGCCCGACGGTCAGATTGGCGCACAGGAGCATGCACAGACAACACAATAGCATAATGCCCAGACTGACGGCCAGGGGGATGATGGCAAACCGCCGATGTCCACCCCGCCGCGAATGTCGAGGCGGGGTCACGGGGGGATGGGAGGCGGGCGGCGCGGCCTGGCCGGAAACGTAAGCGTGTGGCTGCGACACGGTCTCAGAGGCGGGCGGGGCATCGGCTTGCGCGCCAGATTCCCGCTCCGAGGGAGCCGCCGGGGACTCATCCGGCGGCACGTCGATGAGGTCGAGTGCCCAGGCCCAGGCCGCGACGGCCCAGCGAGCGGACTCCTCGGCCAGGCCCCAATCATCGGCTAACTGCGCGGCAAGCTGCGCCATCACCACCGTCAGCGTGACGTCTTCCGCGCGGGCCAGCAGCCGGGCGGGGACGTGCTCCTCGTGAGCCTTGACAAGCAGATTGACCTCGCGCCGGTGCATCGCGCAATAATCCAACAGCAGCGCCTTGCAACGTCGGGGGTCTTCGATAAGCGATGTCCCGCCCTCGACGCTGATCAACTCGCGCAAAATGTGTAAGGGTGTTTTAGTATCCATAGGTCCCTCCGTAGGGATTGGTTGAATCTCAGACGTCAAACGTGGGGCGTCAAACGCCAAACGCCAAACGTCAATGCCATTTGTCATTTGGTTACTGTCACAAAGTCTTCGCCACCATCACACTTGGCTCCGAGGGGATTGCCAAATCCCCGTCTAACCGCCGGATTTGGCAATCCGGCGGGAGCCTGACACAATATGGCGAATACTTCAAGACACCAACTCATTTGCAATTCGGGCCTGCTTCCCGTCTTGGCACGATCAATTTTTATAATTTTGTATCCATTATGAGTTGTGTTATAATTTAGTCGAGTTGGTGACTTGCAAGTTGATAACCCTTCCCGACCAGCGGCCTTTTCGCGTATATGAGGTTGGAATGAAAAAGAGTCCGATCAAGTTTATCCCACCCACGCAATCACGTCAATTAACCGATTTGGCAGAACGCGCTCGCACCAGCCTGGGTAAATTTGCCGGGCTTGAGGCGGAGTATAATGCCATCGGGTTGCAACTGCTGGATGAATGGATTGACCGGCACCTCAAGCAATTTCCGAATCCCTCCAACCAGATTGTTATGGTGTGGGGAGCGTTTTTGGGCGAGACCTTCCGCCGCCGCTTTAACGGTGAATGGGGCGTCAACACCGCCAATAGCAAGCCCCGCCTGGGCGTTATCTGCCCCAAGGATGAAGGCGGCCTGGTCTTCATCGATGTGATGGAGCAAACGCAGCGCCGCATCAAACACGGGATGGGCGAATCTCTGGCCTTCTATTACACCATTCGTGGCGTGGAGATCAAGGGCGGCTAACCGGTTCAAAGCCCGCGCGCCTTGAGCACCCTCAAACTCCCGCCGTAGCCCCAAACAGGATTGTGTGCTCTACCGCCTGCACGTCGAAGCGCGCCAGGCATCCCGGCACCAGCACCGCCTGCCCGCGTGACACAACCATCTCCCCGCCGGGCCAGCGTCCCACCACGCGCCCCTGGATGACCAACAGGATTTGCACCCGCCCGCCGTCCATCGGCACCGCCTCCGCGGAAGCCTCCCAAACCCACCGATTCACGCGGAATTCCCTGGTGGATTCGCCATAGCCGGCCCCGACAGGCGACAGAATCGGCGGCGGCCCCGGTTCATACCGCAGAATCTCCACCAGCGTCTCCGCATCTTTGAACTTGGGCGTCAACCCCGCGCGCACTACGTTGTCAGAATTCGCCATGCACTCCACGATGTTGCCGGAGATGTAGGCGTGCGGCACGCCGGCCGGCAGAAACAGCCCCTCCCCCGCCTGCAGATGCACTTGGTTGAGGAAGAAGAGGATCAACAGCCCCACGTCAGTATCCTCATAGCGCGCGCGCAAGTCCAGGAACAGCGCTTCTGCCGCGTCACGCGGGCCGGATGACGCTATGTGCCGCGCCAGCGCCGCGACGGCGCGGGCCAGCGACGCCGGTCGCTCCGCCGCGCCGCGTATCAGCGCGGTGAAGCTCGCGCGCAGCAGATCGCGTTGCCGGGCGCGCGCGGGCGATGGCGTCAGCAGCGGGGCCACCGTCTCCTCCCCGACGAACGCGGTCAGCGGAGGATACTGGCGAAAGAGCGACTGAATCTCCGAGAAGGAGCGGAATCCCACCATCGCCCGGAAATCCCCTAACGCCACCGCCAACTCCGGCTTGTGATTGGCGTCGGGATAGTGGTCTGGATCGCGGGCGTGGAGTTGACGCGCTTGCTCGCGGTTGGGATGGGCCTGGATAGAGAGCACGTCCGCCGCCGATAGCACCTTGAAGAGAAACGGGAACGCGCCATCGAAGGCCGCCGCCACCGGTTGCCCCAACACCGCGCCGGGATCAGCCGCCACCCAATCCCGCAAAGAGAGCGTGTGTTCGCCCACCACCACCCGCGAGGGGGCGGAGGGATGCGCGCCCATCCACAACTCGGCGAAGGGCTGATCCGCCACCGCCGCGCATCCCAACAGGCGCGGGATGAAGGCTTGCGCGCCCCGACAGCCCCAAGCGTAAGGTTGCACCGTGTTGTCCAGCCGATACCAGCGCGGCTCTACAGGTAGTGAAGCCATCTTCCGTCATTTCCCCCTTCCCGCGCAAGTTGTGTTACATATAGCGCGGGGTATAATTTGATTGGATAGGGATGAGCTATGCTTGCACGGTTCATTCTCGAAAGGAAACTGCTTAACCATTTTGCTGTATGCTAACGGCTCGTCAAACGTCATGCGTCAAACGTTAAAACCGACGCCAAGATAATGCTTCTGAAAAAAGTCAAAAATCCGATTTTTCCACACGCGACCTACTATATATATGAAATTCGCACGCGAAAAATCTACCTATAGTATCAAGGTTCTAAAAAATCGGATTTTTTAGGGTTCTTTCAGTAGAGTCACGTTTGACGCCGGAAAGTATCAACGTATGACTCGGAGAACCAGAGCCTACCGTAAGGATATATCATGACGCGGAAAAAGAAAACGTGGACCCAATATCTCCGCAAACTCGGCCAATATCTGCCCACGCCAGCCTCCTCAACGGGCCTGTACTTGCACAACGCCACCGAGCACACTATCGACTACGTTCACATCTCCCCCACACACGCTGAAGCCTGGGGCGAGAATTACCTCAAGGGCAAGGGGACGATTCCGCCGGGAGGGGAGCGGTTTTTCCATCTGGAGGCCGGCGTTTACGATGTGCGCATTCTCGACACCGCCCAGCAGCTTTTGCTTCAGACCTACAACCTGGAGATCGCCGGGACACGAACGCTGGAATTGGATGGCCCCGGCCCCTGCGAACCCCATATCGAGGCGGCTTACGCGCATCATCAGGATGGCGATTACGAGGCGGCTTTGGCGCGGCTGGACACGGCGATGTCATGTTGCCAGGAGATCCTCAACATCCCCCTGGAGAGCACCATCTATAACAACATCGGTGCGGCGCAAGAGGCGTTGGGCCGCTATCCCGCAGCATTGGATGCCTACCAGAAGGCGCTCATCATCAACCGCGAATATGAGCAGCACGAGCGCTTGAGCCGCACGCTCAACCACATCGGGAACACGCGCGCGGTTTTGGGCCACTATGAAGCCGCGCTGGAAGCCTATGCCGAAGCGCGTGCCAACGCCCACGCGCAACAGCAGACCGCCTGGGAGGGCGGCCTGGCCTTCAATATGGCGCGGATTCTCAGGGATCAGGAGCAGTACGCGGAGGCCCTGGCGACGTCTTACGAAGCGCTGGAACTGCTGCGCCAGGTCGAGGACGATTTCGGCGTGCAGGCTGTGCTCCGGCATATAGGCCAACTCCACGAGCTACTGGAGCAATTCCCCCAGGCCGAGGTCGCCTGGGCAGAGGTGCTAGGCTTGGCCCAAGCAGCGGATCAGCAGCTCGCGGAAGGCAACGCCCTCAATGAGCTAGGGCTGCTCGCCGCGCGGCAGGGGAAAGACGAGCGCGCGCTCGCGTTTTACGAGCAAGCCCTCGAGATCGCCCGCGAGACGAACCACCGGAGCCTGGAAAACGCCCTGTTGCACAACATCGGGCACACGCATCAGAGCGCGGGCCGCTTCAAGGAAGCCCTCACGGCCTACCAACAGGGCCTCGCGGTGGCCCAGGCGCACCGCGAAATCGTATCTCAACGCGCCATCCTCAACAGCATCGCCGATCTGCACCTGCAACTGGGGCGCTTTGACGCCGCGCTGGACGCTTATCACCAAATCCTCAACCTCATCCGCGATTTGGAGCGCCCCAAATGGCTGCTGCGCGTCCGCAAGGAGATTGCGCGCGCGTATGAGGCGCAGGGCCGCGTCGACGCGGCGCTGACCGCTTATGAGACGGTTCTGAAACTGGCGCGTGACCTGGCGGATAAGTCGGAACAGGGGGCCGCGCTCAACAACATCGGCGGCATCTACCAGGCGCAGCAACGTCCACAAAGAGCGCTCCAGGCGTATCGAGAAGCGTTGGCGTTGATACAAGAGGTCGGGGATCGCTACGCGGAAGGGGCCATTCTCAACAACATCGGGAGCGCGCAGCAAGCCCTCGGGCACTTCGACGAGGCGCTGATCGCCTTCCGGCTGGCGTTGATGATCAGCCGCGATGTGGACGCGGTCTATGGGGAGAGCGCGGTGCTTAACAACCTCGGGGAGATCTACACCCTGATGGGCCAGTATACCGACGCGCTGCAATCTTACGAGGCCGCGCTCGCCCTCCATCGCCGCGTGGAGAACCTCTCCGGTGAAGGGCATGTCCTCGGCGGCATGGGCCATACCTATCGCGCGCAGGGACGCTATCAGGCCGCGCTCAAAGCCTACGAAGCCGCGCTGCAAATTCACGCGGAAGCAGGCCGCTGGATTATGCAAGAAATGGTGCTCAATAGCATCGGCCATATCTATCAGCTACAGGGTCGCTATCACGAAGCGTGGACAACCTTCGAGTTTGTGCTAGGGCGGAACCGAGAACTAGGCTCTCGTGAAGGGGAAGCTATCGCGTTACACAACCTGGGTTCCGTCTTCGAGGCGCAGGGGCGCTATGCCGAAGCGCTGGAAGCCTATCACAAGGCCCTCGAACTCCACGAAATCATTGGCGACCGGGCCGCTATGGCGAACACCCTCATCGGCATCGCCCATATCTACCGGCAAAGCGGGGAATATGAGAAAGCTCTCCTCGCCTATCAGCAGACGCTCTATGAGACGCAGCAGCTCAACTATCGGATGGGCGAGGGCGCGGCATTTTCTGGCCTGGGCGCGATCTACACCGCGCAACAACGCTACAACGACGCGCTCAACGCCTATCACAAGGCGCTGGAAATCAGCCGGGAAGTCGGGCATCGCTCCGGCGAGGGCGGGATGCTCAATAGCATCGGGGAAGTGCGCCAGGCACAGGGCCGCTATCAAGAAGCGCTGCGCGCCTACGAAGCGGCGCTGGCTATCGGGCGCGAGGTGGGAGATCGCAAATTGGAACAGATCGTGCTCCGCAACATCCAGACGTGGCAACAGCAGATCAACGAGACCATCGGGCACGCGGCGTGAACCGGTAGTAAAAGGGGCATGTGTTGACGCCTCTAAAAACCAACGCAAAGACGCAAGGGTGCAAAGATTTTTAGGCAATGCTTGAGATGAGTCCCCTGAAAAAAGTCCAAAAATCCGATTTTTCCACACGCGACCTACTAAATATATGAAATTCGCACGCGGAAAATCTACATCTCGTATCAAGTTTCTAAAAAATCGGATTTTTT
>SLSP01000522.1 GCA_007130345.1 Thermoflexales bacterium | reverse complement strand
CCCACCATCGCCCATCACGCCGCCGGCGACGAGCCGATCCAGTGCGTGATCAACGGTGAGAACGTCACAGTCGAAGGGGCTAACGGCAAGACGCTGCTGCACATGCTGCGCGACGACCTGGGCCTGACCGGCTCCAAAGTCGGCTGCGAGGAGGGCGAGTGCGGCGCGTGTACGGTGTGGCTGGATGGCATCGCCACGCTGGCGTGCATGACGCCGGCCCCGCGCGCGCACGGCGCGTGCATCACCACCATCGAGGGGCTGGCCGGGGAGGAGGGCGCATTGCATCCCGTCCAGGAGGCGTTTATCGAAGAGGACGCCGTGCAGTGCGGCTATTGCACGCCCGGCTTCGTGATGAGCGCGGCCAAGTTGCTAGAAGAGCAGCCCCGGCCCACGCGCGCGCAGATCAAGACCGCGTTGAGCGGCAATCTCTGCCGCTGCACCGGGTATTACAAAATCATCACGGCGGTAGAAAAGGCCGCCGTCAAAATGCGGTAATGGCGATGAAGCGCAAGGTTCCCAGAATGGGGCAGGATAAGATCACCCTCTACGCGCGCACGTACTATTCGCTCTTGCGCACCACCGACTCGGTGCAGATTCGCACGCTCGAAGAGACGCATATCGCGCTGGAGTCTTCATTGCATCCCGACGCGGGGCAGTTGGAGCCGGATATGTCGGCCTTCATCTACGGGAGTTTGCGCCTGCCAGAGTGCATCCTCGACACACGCTTGATCATCCTGGGCCAATCGCAAGAGGTGTTCCGGCACGGCAACTATCCCGATGTGGAGTCCTGGCAACCGGTCACGGCCAGAGCGCGCCGGCGACGGATGTTCTTCGATGGAGAGGAGACGTTGGCCGCCTACATCGCCAGCATCTCCGACATCGACGACATCGTGCCGGTGCTGACCGCGTTCCAGATTGAGTGGAACAAGATGCACCACCTCATCAGCCTGCAATCCGGCCTGGCGGAGCGCTTGGTCGCGTGGGCCGCGTCGGGAGAGGCCGATCCCGATCTCCTCAAAGAGACGCGCAAAGCGATGCACCTCTCCTCTGGCGATTGGCGGCGTCTGGAGCGCGTCTGGGGTGACAAGTTCCCGGAGCTGCTGGAGCATCTCGCTCGCGTGCGTCAGCGGATGACGGTGAGCCTGCTCGCCGGTTCGCACATCGAATATCGGCGCGCGACGCAGCTCTGGTGGAATCGCGTCAACCGGCAAGTGCCCCTCGATCTCTCGGATCGGCCCACGTACTTTGTCTCCAGCAACACGCACAGCCTCATCAACATGCTCACCGGCTTCGCCCTGCGCTACGAGGATCGGCTATTGGATTATCTGGAATCGGAGGCTGACCCGCAGTTGAGTCAGGAGTGCCGGCGCATCCGCGAGCGCGAGGTGCCGAGCAACTGGGCTAACTTCCTCTATTATGTGCTGAAGAAATATCTGGCAACGGAGGCCGGGGACGATCTGCTGGAAGCGCGCCGCGCCTATGAGTCCGAACACGGCGTCTACCGCATCCCAAGCCAGCACACCTTCGACCTGGAAGTGCAGGTCATCGACTTGGCGCGGCTGGTGCCGGAGCACCTGGATTCGCGCCTGTGCGATCTGCCCCTCGCGGCCCTCAGCCAACGCGAGGCCATTATCCTCAACATCGATTACCCGCTCGGCTTCGCGGCCTACCACCTGTTGGGCCGCCAGGCGGTCAACGTGGGCGAGCTGCTCGGCGCTTACGTCATCGGTAAGGCGGCCACGCTCAACGGGCGCATCGGCGATGTGCTGATCCCCAACGTGGTCTACGACGAGCACTCGCGCAACACGTACCTGTTCGGCAACGTCTTCTCCGCCAAGCACGTCGCGCCCTACCTGGTCTATGGGGATGTGCTGGACAACCAGCGCGCGCTCACGGTGCGGGGCACCTTCCTGCAGAACCGCCCCTATATGGAGGGCTTCCTCAACGCCGGCTACACCGACGTGGAGATGGAAGCCGGGCCGTACCTCTCCGCGCTCTACGAATTCATCCGCCCGCGCCGCTATCCCACCAACGAAATCGTCAACATGTACCGCGTCCCCTTTGAAATCGGGATGCTGCACTACGCCTCAGACACGCCGATGAGCAAGGGCAAAAACCTGGGCGCGCACAGCCTCTCGTACTACGGGATGGATCCCACGTATGCCAGCACGGTCGCCGTGTTGCGGCGGATTATCCAGTTGGAGACGCGGGGGTAGGAAAGGGGATTCCGAACCGCTGTGACTTTTGTGATTGTGGCTGTTGCCTGAAGCTATCCAGCAAGAGTTTGAGGGAAGATGAAACTGTTACTGGCCCCTATATTTTTCTGTGGGTATTCCTTAATTCTTTGCAAGATTGAACCTTTACGGCGGACATAGATAACCAATGAGGAGGTATTATGCAAGCCTATCGAACGCATCTGATCATCAAAGACCCACAACACGTCACACTATCTAATCTTCCTTTTGATTCGGGTCAATATGTCGAAGTATTGTTCCTGGCTCGTGAAAGCCGCGCGACACAAGTACAAGAATTAACCGCGCTGCTTAGGGAAACCCAATCTTTGCCCCAGGCACAAGCCTTGAGTGAAGACGAGATCGCGGCTGAGATAGCAGCTTATCGGAATGGTCAATGAAAGTCGTCATTGATACCAACGTGGTAGTTTCCGCTGCATTGAAAGACCGTAAGCCAGAAGCGATCATAGTATTTGATGAAGCGTACAAGATAAGCAAGACCACGGTTTTGCCTGTGTCGCAATTCAAACGGCTGGTGAGTGAAGCCGCGTGGTAAATAGTTGCGAGCAACCTAACCCCGTAGACAAGCTCATTACCATTGAACAGGAACGCACACAGCGGGAGTTGACCGATTTAAATGCGCGCTTACGTGCGTTTGAAACCAGTTTTCGCCTCTCTTCAGATGAGTTTTATCGGCGCTACGAAGCCGGGGAACTGGGAGATTCGGCGGAGTTTATGGAATGGGCCTCATTCTATGATATGCGCGCTGCGCTTCGCCAGATGTGCGAGAGATTGTCAGAGGAACAAGAAAATGTCAGCCATACTCAATAACGCCACCGAAACCATCATCGCCGCGATGACCGAGCGGATTGTGCAGCAGTTCGATCCGTTGCGCATCATTCTGTTCGGCTCACAAGCGCGCGGCGATGCCGGCCCGTGGAGCGATGTGGATTTACTCGTCGTGTTGCCAGAAGTCGCCAAT
>SLSP01000038.1 GCA_007130345.1 Thermoflexales bacterium | reverse complement strand
TGCGCGCGACCGAAGACCAGTTGCGCGCGTCGGAGCGCCGCGAAAGCGAGATCAAGGCGAACATCAAGGCGGTGGAAGACGACATCGCCGCCCGCATCGAGGCGTTGGGGTAGGGTTCGTCAAGCGTCAGGCGTGAAACGTCAAGCATCAAACGTCAAACGTCATTGCCATTTGCAATTCGCCATTTGTACGGGAGAGAGTATGGCCATCTGCAAGACGTGTCAGGGAGAGTACCAGCGGCGGGAGTGTCTCTGTCCGCGTTGTTTTCAACCGCTGCGCCGGGGAGAGACGCTGTGCCATCACTGTGGCGCGGACACGCAGGGCCTGCGCCTGTGCCCCCGCTGCAAAAGCGACGTGAGCGCATGGGAACGGGAGAACTTCTCTCTGGCGCAGTTTATGTTCCGCTGGGGCGCGCTGGCGATTGTGCCTAGCGTGGGCGTGCTTGTCGCCTGGGCCATCTTCTGGTTGCCCCAAGGCGAGACCCTGCACAGTCCGGGGATGGCGCTGGCGGCGGCGATTAGCTCGCAGTTAGTGCTGATTCTGCTCTACGTCCAGCGGCTCTTCTGGCGCGAGCGACGCTGGGCCGCGCAAGTCTACCAGACGCGGGCCGCGTCGCTCCCGCTGACCATCGGGAGCACGTTCCTGGTCGGGGGGATGTGCGGTATCATCGCGTTTGTCGTGTACAAGGTCGCCGGAGAGCCGGATACCTGGACGTGGCACAAGCCGGTTTTCGGACTTTTCTACATCCTCGCCTTTCCGTGGTTCACGGCCACGCTGACCCTGCTGGCAATTCAGGATTACCTGGATCGGCTGGATCAGCGCGTGCCGCAACCGCTCTTCGTCCACACGCACCGGCTGTTGCGCGTCGTCGTGGAGACGGCCATCAAGAACCTGCGCGTGCTCGACAATGGGGAGGGGGATGTCAACCGCCAGCGCGAGCGGTTCGACGTGCTGGAAGTGCTCCGCATCCCCGAATGTGGCGGCCTCCAGGTGCTGCTCAACGAAGTGCGGCCCGAAAAATCACCGGGGGATACCGAACAGATCGTGTGGCGCGAGACCACCTGGCATATCCAGAGTGATCGCTGGGGGCGGCTTCAGGCTCTCCAGCCGCACAACGGCACATCAAGCCAGGTGAAGCGGTGGGAATTGCAGGCTCACAGGCACACGTCCATGTGAACGCGGGGGATGCAAAGAAATTACACCTTAAAAATCCGATTTTTCCACACGCGACCTACTACCTATATGAAATTCGCACGCGGAAAATCTACATCTCGTATCAAGGTTCTAAAAAATCGGATTTTTAAGGGTTCTTTCAGTAGAGTCAGCTATAGGCGTTTGACCGCTTCGCGTCAGGCGACTTCTTGCGCGATGCGCGCCTTCCGCTGCCCCACCTCTTCCACGTAAGCGAGCGATTGGTGGCGGAAGTAGGTATTGTACAATTCCGCGTAGTGCCCGCCCTGAGCCATCAGCGCGTCGTGGTTGCCCTCTTCGATAATGCGGCCCGCTTGCAGCACGATGATGCGATCCACTGCGCGGATGGTGGAGAGGCGATGGGCGATGAGGATCGAGGTGCTGCGCGCCAGAATCAGCTCCGTGGCCTCCTGGATTTGCGTCTCCGTGAAGGGGTCAATGCTGGCGGTGGCCTCGTCGAGCACAAAGATGGCCGGCTCCTGCACCAGCACCCGCATCAGCGCGACGAGTTGCCGCTGTCCCATCGACAGCCGCGATCCACGCTCACCCACGTCGGTAGCAAGGCCCTCCGGCAGCGTCCTCAGCCAGTCGCCCTCCCCGATTTGATCGGCAATCGCCTCGATGTCGGCATCGGTGATGCCGGGCCGCCCGTAGCGGATGTTATCGGCCACCGTCCCGGAGAAGAGGAAGGGCATCTGCGAGACGAGGCCCAACTGCCGCCGATAGCTGTGCAAATCCAGCGCGCGGATGTCGCGCCCATCGATGCGAATTTCGCCGCTCTGGAACTCGTAGAAGCGCGCGATCAGCCGGGCCAGGCTGCTCTTGCCCGCCCCGGTATGCCCCACCAGCGCCACACTCTCGCCGGGCGCGATGTCCAGCGAGAAGTTCTCCAGGACTTGCTCCTGCTCGGTATAGCGGAAATCCACATTGGAGAACGTGATCGCCCCTTCCAGACGCTCCACCGGTTCCGAGGCGCGCTGGCGCACCGTCGGCTCGGCGTCGATGAGGGCGAAGACGCGCTCGGCGGATGACAGCCCGCCCTGGAACTGGCTCCAGAAGGCGGAGATATTGATCAGCGGGAACCAGAAGCGGTCGAGGCTGCTGATGAAGAGGTACCAATCGCCGGCAGAGATTGTCCCATCGCGCACGGGCAGCGCGCCGAAATAGGTCAGCATCGCCGTGCCCGCGCCGTTCAGCGCGTTGAGCGTGGGGAAGGTAATTGACAGCGCGTAGCCGCGTTGCAAATTGACCAGATAGGACTCCTGGTTGACGTCGCAGAAGTGGTCGTAGATGGCGGATTCCTGGCGGAAGTTCTTGGCGATGCTGATACCTGTCACCGCCTCCTGGATGGCGGCGTTGACCTCGGCCATCACGCGGAAGCCCTCGCGGGTCACTTTGCGCGCCAACTTGCGGAAGACCATCGCCAGCAGCACCACCAGCGGCGCGAAGATCAGCACCAGCAGCGTCAGCCGCCAGGAGATGGTGAAGAGGTAGATCAGCAAAATCACCGCCTGGATGGTCTGCCCGATCACTTCCGTGACCAGTTGCACCACCTGCGCGAACTCCTCCGTATCCGACGTAATCCGGCTGATGATGCGCCCGGAGTGGAACTCGTCGAAGAACGAGAGATCGTGGCGCATCGCGGCGTTGAAGGCATCCTCGCGCAGTTCCGCCATAATCCCCCCAATGATGCGGGCCAGCGTCCGCCGCCGCCACCAGTTCCCGGCCCAATTCAGCACGCCGTAGATCAGCATAAAGAGCACCAGCCCCGTCACCAGAAACGGCGCGTCGACGTTGGCGATAAGCTGATCCAGGCCCCAGGCAATCACCACCGGCTGGATCGCGCTCAACCCCGCCCCGCCGAGCGTCAACGTCACAATCAGAGCAATGGGGTTACGATAGGGTTTGAAATACGCCAGGATGCGCTGCGTCAACACCTTGTCGCTGTACTGGCGGTCGTAGGCTTCTTTATCAAGTCCGTGGAAAAATCCCATACGATTATTTTACCTTTGAATGTTAATT
>SLSP01000246.1 GCA_007130345.1 Thermoflexales bacterium | reverse complement strand
TCCCAGTTCTCGGCGGCCTGCTTCATCTCCTTCTCCAACTCGCGGATGAGCTTGTCCAGCATCACCGGCTCCATCTCCTGCGGTGTCACGTCCATCGCGCTCTCTTCTTGCGCCTGGGCGCGCACCCGGTCGGTGATGTCGCGGATCTCTTTGACGATGGCCTGCGGTTCGATGCCGTGTTCCTCGTTGTAGGCCCGCTGCTTCTCGCGGCGCGCGGTGGTCTCGGCGATGGCCGCTTCCATCGCGGGCGTGACCTGGTCGGCGTACATCACCACCGTGCCTTCGATGTGGCGGGCGGCGCGGCCCATCGTCTGGATGAGGGCGGTCGCGCTGCGCAGGAAGCCCTGCTTGTCGGCGTCGAGGATGGCGACGAGGCTCACTTCTGGCAGGTCGAGGCCCTCGCGCAGCAGGTTGATGCCCACCAGCACGTCGTACTGGCCCATCCGCAGGTCGCGCAGGATTTCGACGCGCTCAATGGTATGCACGTCGCTGTGCAGGTAGGTAACGCGGATGTTCAGTTCGCGCAGGTAGTCGGTCAGGTTTTCGGACATCTTCTTGGTAAGGGTCGTGACCAGCACGCGCTGCTTGTTATCTACGCGCTCCTGGATGCGCCCGACGAGGTCATCCACCTGGCCCTCGGTGGGGCGCACGATGATGTCGGGATCGACGATGCCCGTGGGCCGGATCACCTGCTCCACAATCTGCTGCGCCTTCGTCATCTCGTACTCACTCGGCGTGGCGGTGGTGTAGACGACCTGGTTCTGCCGCGCTTCGAACTCGCCGAAGGTGAGCGGGCGGTTATCCAGCGCGGAGGGCAGGCGGAAGCCATAATCGACGAGCACCTGCTTGCGGCTGCGGTCGCCGTTATACATCCCCCGCACCTGGGGCAGCGCCATGTGCGACTCGTCCACAATCATCAGGTAGTCGTCGGGGAAGTAGTCGATGAGCGTCCAGGGCGGCTCGCCCGGCTCGCGCTGATCCAGGTGGCGCGAGTAGTTCTCCACGCCGGAGCAGTAGCCGATCTCGCGGATCATCTCCAGGTCGTAGCGCGCGCGTTGCTCCAGGCGTTGGGCTTCCAGCAGCTTGCCCTCGCGGTGCAACTCCTCCAGCCGCCCATCCAACTCCGCCTCGATGTCGGTCAGGGCTTGCTGCAATTTCTCTTCGGGCGTGACGTAGTGCTTGGCGGGGAAGATGCGGATTTCCTTCGGATTCGCCAGCACCTCGCCGGTGAGGGGGTTGACCTCGGTGATGCTTTCGATTTCGTTGCCCCAGAAGGAGAGGCGGTAGGCGGTCTCGGTGTAAGCCGGGCGGATTTCCAGCACGTCGCCCCGCGCGCGGAACGTGCCCCGGCGGAAATCCATGTCGTTGCGCGTGTAGTAGATGGCGACCAGGTGGCGCATCACCTTCTCGCGGCGGATGACCTGGCCCACGCCTAGCGGCAGCAACATCTTGCCCCACTGGGTGGGATCGCCCAAGGAGTAGATGGCCGAAACCGACGCCACGACGATCACGTCGCGCCGGGTCATCACCGAAGCCGTCGTCGCCAGCCGCAGCCGCTCGATCTCCTCATTGATGTCGGCATCCTTCTCGATGTAGAGGTCGTGCTGCGGAAGGTAGCTCTCTGGCTGGTAGTAATCGTAGTACGAGACGAAGTACTCCACGGCGTTGTCGGGGAACAGCTCGCGGAACTCGGAATAAAGTTGCGCAGCCAGCGTCTTGTTGTGGGTCAGCACCAGCGTCGGCTTCTGCACCTGGGCGATGACGTGCGCCATCGTGAAGGTCTTGCCCGTGCCCGTCGCGCCCTTGAGCACCTGGTGGCGGAAGCCCTGATTCAGCCCCTCCACCAACTCCGCGATGGCCTGGGGCTGGTCGCCGGTGGGCCGGAAACCCGAATGGACCGCGAAGGGGTGCTCGTCAAACGAGGTGGGCGTGAGGGCGGGCCGCGCCGGTGGATGGTACTCCGCCGCCTTGATGGGCAGGAAGCCCGTGGGCAGCCCCGGCGCGACGATTTGGTAGATGTGCTCCGGGTGAACCAGGTCTTTGAGGATACGCTCGCCCAAATCGTGCAGCGCGACCTGGGGCGGGAGTTGGTCGTAGACCAGGTCTTGCGTCATCCCAGAGAGCAGGATTTGCCCGCCGTGCCCCGCAGACATCAGCCGGGCCACGCGGTTGAGCGTCGGGCCGAGGTAGTCGCCGGCGCGCTCCTCTGCCGGGCCGGTGTGCAGGCCCATCCGCACCTTGATGGCAGCCTCGCCCCAGGGTTCGCCGTGCAGTTGGCGCTGCGCATCCAGCGCGGCCTCCACAGCGGCGGCCGGGTCGGCGAAGGCGGCGCAGAAGGCGTCGCCCACCGTCTTGAAGACGTAGCCGTCCCGCGCTTCGATGGCCTCGCGCAAAATCTGGTTGTGGCGCACCAGCGCCTTGCGCATCGCATCGGGATAGTGCTCCCAAAGCTGCGTGCTCTGCTCGATGTCGGTAAAGAGAAACGTCACGGTTCCGGTGGGGTTGGGCATAGTGTTCTCCTGCAAAACGTATCCTGGGGGCACAGACTTCCGAAGTCTTTGAGATGCCCCAAAATTCAGCACGCTTTCTGTAAGACTTCGGAAGTCTCCCCGGTTTAAAACTCTGTTCTACGTGTGAACGCACGCACGTTCACACGTCATTTCTGCGCGACGATAAAAACGCGGCTCTCGGATTCGGGGTGCTCCAGGGGCGTGTCTAACGCATCGACGCGGGCGCAATACGCCCGGTGGAAGCCTGCCTCGCGCAACGCGGCCTCAACCTCCGCCAGGTCGAACATCGTGTTGTAGGCCACCTGCTCGAAGCGCTCGTAGAGGCCGCTCTCCTGGCGCGTGAAGCCCGTAATCTGCGTGTAGGCGCGGTCTTGCTCGGCCACCACCACGCCGCGCGTGATGAGCAGCGCGTCCTCGTCGTTCTGGACGTTGACGCCGCTCCATCGCAGCAGCCCCGCGCGCGTGTTCAGGTCGAAGATGAACCAGCCGCCATCGACCAGCGCGGCGTGCGTCGAGCGAAACGCGCCCCGCAGCGCGGCCCTATCCGGCAGATGATTGAGCGCGTCGTAGGTGGCGACCACGAGGCCCACCGGCGCGTCGAGGGCGTAGTCGGCGGCGTCGCCTTCGATAAAGCGCGCCTGCCCCGCCTCGATGTGGGCGCGAGCGTTCTCGCGGGCGTGCGCCAGCATCCCCGGCGAGCTATCCAGGCCGGTGACGCGGTAGTCGCGCGCCAGGAAGTAACCCGCGAGCTGCCCTGTGCCGCAGCAGAGGTCGAGCAGGGATTTGTGCTCGTGGCCTGTTGGCGTCTGCTCGTAAAAATCGAAAATCAGCGGCGCGACCCGGTGCGCGAATCCCGCCCACCGGGCGTTGTAGACCCGCGCAAACGCGGGATCGTAAATCTGCATCAAGCCTCTTCCCGCTCGGAGAAGACGGCCAGCAGCACCAAAATCCACGCGATGGCGGCAACTATCGCCCGGAGTACGCCTAGCCCCACAAAAACGATGCCCATCTGCGAACCGCTGCCTCCCTGTTGTATCATGTATACAGGTAAGGCGAAATCGATGATACTTTTGAACAGCGTCTGCCCGGCGAAGATGATCAGCGCGAGGGTGAGGAAGAGCGAGGATTTAGGATGGCGCTGCCAGCGTGTCACCGCCAGGATAAATCCCGCCAGCCATACCAAGATGACGGGTAATTGTGTGAGCAAACTGCCCAGAGAGGAAAATAGGACTTCCATAGCAATGCCTCCTATCACATCGTGAGCACGTTCACACGTTCACACGTGCGCACGCCCACACGTCAGCGCGTCTTCCAATACTTGCGCTTCATCCCATCCACCGGCTCCTCGAAGCGCGCCCATTGGAAACCGCGCGCCACCAGGAACTCGTGGATGGCGTTATCGACGTCGTTATTACCGGGGCAGAGGATGATCATGCCGCCGGGCCGGGTCACGCGCATCAACTCGGCGTACTCGTCCTCCAGATACTCGCCGAAGACGTGCCCGCCCAGCGTCACGTCGGCCAGGGCGTTGGGAAGCTGGATCGCTTCGAGCAGCCCATCCACCGCGAAGACGTTGTCCAGTCCGCGCGCCCGCGCCTTCTCCAGGATGTAGCGCCGCAGCCGCGCCACCGGCTCCACAGCGACGACGGCTTCCGCCCCGCGCGCCGCCGCGACAAAGGCCAGCCGCCCCGCCCCCGCGCCCACGTCGATGACGGTCTGGCCCGCGAAATCCACCAGCGCGGTCAACTCGGCGTCATCCCATCCCAGGAAGGGCTGTTCATCGTAACGCGCGGGTTCCACCACGTAGAGGATGATGTCGTTAAGCTGGCGCAGGATGTAGACCTCGGCGGCGCGGATGGCCTCTGGCGTGGCGGATGCGGGGGCTTGTGCCAGCACGCCATCGACCCATTCGGCGATTTGCGGGCACTTGTGGCGCGCGTACCACGCCACGGCGGGATTAGCCCGCAGCGCGATGCCGAACTCCGCTTCCGCCACCCAACCGGGCAGCCAACTCAACTGGATGTGCTCCAGCAGCAGCAGCGCGTTGAACGAGAGGTCGGTCACGTCGAGCCAATCGAGCATTACTTCTTGGCCCTTTTGCGCCGCCGGCGCCATTTCATGGTGCGCTTCCAGACGAAGAGGAAGACGAGCGCGACGGACATCAAGATGGCGATGACGCGCAAGCCGACCAGGTGAAAACTCGATCCGATCATCAGCGCGTGCGCCGTCCCCAGCCAGAAGGCGACGTAGTTGAGCCAGTGGAGGGTGCGCCAGTGCTGGCCCACGCTGGCGCGAAGCACTGCCGTAAGCGACGCGACGGCCAGCAGCCAGAACGACGGGCGTCCGCCAAGTAGCAGAAACCTCTCCACCGAGCTGAAGTCCGGCAAGAACGCGCCGAGGGACTGCAAGTTCCACGCCACACCGATGGCGTGAATCGTCAGCGCGACCAGCGAGATCGCCGCGACGAGGTGATGCAACTTCATAAACGAGCGCCCGAAGGCGCGGGTCAACTCGGCGATGTAGTTGGACGAGATGCACGTCAGATAGACGCCCAGGTAGCCGAACAACGCCGTGACGCGAATCACGTTGTTGAGCGGGGAGTCGCTGCTGGTCAGCGCGACGATGCCGATGACCAGAATCAGCGAGACAACGCCGGTGGCAATCAAAATGCCGGTGTTTTTGGGAGTGCGTCGAGCCATAGTTTAAGACCTCCTGAAGTTGATAGGGATTACAACGCGAATAGAAACCACACAATGAGCACGATCAGCCAGGCGCGCAGGCCGTGTTCGATAAAGCTGCCAGTTTTGACGCGCAGCGGCTTGGGCAAGAGATAAAACGTGCGCTTGGTCAGGGGACGCAACACCTTCAACCCGCGCACCGTCATCATATCCAGCACCAGGTGGCTGGCGTAGCCGATGCCGAACCACAGCCAGAGCCGGGGTTGCCGGATGGATTCGCCCAGGAGCCAGGCCAGCAGAGTCAGCACGCCCCCGGTAATCAGCCAGTGCGTGGCCGCGCGATGCCCGCCGGCCATCACGCGGATCACCGTCGAGAGGAACTGGATCAGCAAGTTGAAGAAATCTGCGACGGATTGCACCACCGCCCGCAATGCAGAAGACACCGCGTCCCGCGAGCGGAAGGGCACATAGCGCTTCGAGCGGTTAGGCAGATTCGAGATGGTGGAGTTCGGCTCGTCGATATCGGGCAGCAACGCGCCCAGGCCCACCACCGCCGCCGCGATCAACCCTTGCGAGACGGGCACGCCGAACACGTAGACCACCTCGCCCCGCGCGGCCACGCTGGTCAACCAGCGATCCACCAGCATCGCCGCCGCCCACCCTCCGATCAGGTGCGTTTCGCCGTTCATTACTTACTCCCCCGACTTCCTTTCGTGTCGCCGTCTTTTTTCTCGCCGCCGACCTGCTTCTGCAACTCGTACAACTTTGTCAGCGCGTCCAGCGGGGTCAAGCTGTTGACGTCAAGTTCACGCAGCGCGATAACCACCGGCGGCTCCTGGGCCATCAGCACCGGCTGGAACGGATCCGGGTCTGCCGTGCCGGGGCGGAAGTTGCCGCTCTCCAAATCCCGGAGCAGGCCCTCTGCGCGATGGACGACCGACGCGGGGATGCCCGCCAACCGCGCTACGCGGATGCCGTAGGATCGCCCGGCCCCGCCCAGGTTGAAATTGCGGATGTGCGGCAGGCTCGCTCCACTCGTTGAGGCCCACGAAGATTGGGATTTTATCCAGCTTGCCCTGGGCGGCTTGCAGCGTCAGGTACTTGAGGAATGTCGTCTTGCCCGCGCCGGGCGGCCCCAGGATAAACAGCCGGTGCGCGCCGGGCTGCGTGACCAGGCGCAGGCCGCTGATACGCTCGGCGCGTTCTAGCATGGCGGGGTCTTCACGCAAGTGCGCCACATCGAAGCGCCGGAAAGCGTGGGGCTTATCGAGGATGAAGACATCGGTGAAGATGCCTTCGAGCGAGACCGGCTGCGGCTTGCCGATCACGCGCAGGGTGCCGTGGAGGTCGCGCATGCGGGCGCGGTACTTTTCGGCTGCCTCAATCCATTGCACCTCGGCCCAGAACTTCTTGAGTCCCTCGCGGGCTGTTTCCGCGATCTCGCTGCCGTATTTATCCCACAACCAGGCGGTCGCTTTGCCACCCACAGCTTGAATCACCATCACGCCTCTCCTGCATCTTCAAGTTGCCATGCTTTCAGGGATTTGTACTCCTCGACGGAGATGATGGCGGCTCGCACTTCCCCTTCCCATTCAACCAGCACCGGCTGCTGTTGCTCGCTGACGTATTGCATCACTTCATCAAAGTGCGCCTGTACCTCGGCTGCGGTCATTTGGCGTTCCATATTCCCTCCCGGATTACAAAAGGGCAACGCACTTTGGGTTCAAGTGCGTTGCCCCTCACGCACTACTTCTTAAACTCCGCACTCCGCAGATTCAGCCCGTATCCCACGGAGCCGGTGCTGAACTCGCGGGCGGGGGCTTCTTCGTCCACCAGGATGTTCTCCGGGTCGTCGGCATCGACGATGAGGACGTGTACTTTGTTCACGCTGATCAACGCCTCTTGCTCGGCGGGCGTCATTTTCTTGCTGCCGGTGAGGATGATGTTCAATCCGACAGAGAATTGGGCCTTTGCGGGGCCGGTTTCTGTATTGCGAATGATAGGCATAGGTTCCCTCCTGAAAAATATATTGCGTATTGCGTGTTCCGTAAAGTATACGCAATACGCACCACGGAATAGTTGTTATTACAACATCACTTTGGGCTGATACTCGCCCCAGACGCCGCGCAGGACGCCGCAGATTTCGCCCAGGGTGCAGTCGGCTTCGACGGCCTCGATGAAGAGCGGCATCAGCGGGGCGTCGGGCGCGCGGGCGGCCTCTTCGATGCGGGCCAGCAACGCGGACGCGCGCGCGTTGTCGCGGGATTGGCGCAGCTTCGCCAGGCGCTCGCGCTGGTTCTGTTCGATGCGCGGATCGACTTTGAGCTGCTCCATCGTGACCTCTTCCTCTTCCACCTGGAACTGGTTCAGGCCCACGATGACCTGGTCGCCCTGCTCCACCGCCTTCTGCGCCTGATAGGCCGCGTCGGCGATTTCGGCCTGCATATAGCCGCGCTCCACGGCGACCGCCGCGCCGCCCATCTCGTCGATGGCCGCGATGTACTCGTCCGCCAGGCGCTCGATCTCGGTGGTGAGATGCTCCACGAGGTAGGAACCGCCGAGGGGATCGACCACGTCGGCCACGCCGGATTCGTGCGCGATGATCTGCTGCGTGCGAAGCGCCACGCGGACGCTCTGCTCAGTGGGCAGCCACAGCGCCTCGTCCATCGAGTTGGTGTGCAGTGATTGCGTCCCGCCCAGGACGGCGGCCAACGCCTGCAAGGTCACGCGGACGACGTTGTTCATCGGCTGCTGCGCCGTGAGCGTCGAGCCGGCGGTCTGCGTGTGGAAGCGCAGCGTCCACGATTTGGGGTTCTGCGCGCCGAAGCGCTCGCGCATCACCCGCGCCCACATCCGCCGCGCCGCGCGGAACTTGGCGACCTCTTCCAGGAAGTTGTTGTGCGCGTTGAAGAAGAACGAGAGCCGGGGCGCGAAGTCATCCACGTCCAGCCCGGCGTCGATGGCGGCCTGCACGTAGGCGATGCCGTTCGCCAGCGTGAACGCGACCTCCTGAGCCGCCGTGCTCCCCGCCTCGCGGATGTGGTAGCCGCTGATGCTGATGGGGTTCCACCTGGGGACTTCGCCCGCGCCGTAGCGGAAGGTGTCCGTAATCAGGCGCATCGAGGGTTTCGGCGGGAAGATGTACGTCCCGCGCGCCACGTACTCCTTGAGGATGTCGTTCTGGATAGTGCCGCGCAGGGCCTTCGGCGCGACGCCCTGCTCCTTGCCCACCGCGATGTACATCGCCCAGAGCACCGAGGCCGGGGCGTTGATCGTCATCGAGGTGCTGACCTTGTCCAGCGGGATTTGGCTGAAGAGCGTGCGCATATCGTCGAGGCAACTGATAGAGACGCCCACCTTGCCCACCTCGCCGATGGACATCTCGTCGTCGGCGTCGTAGCCGAGCTGCGTGGGCAGGTCGAAGGCCACCGATAACCCGGTCTGCCCCTGCTCCAGCAGATAGCGGTAGCGCGCGTTCGACTCCTCGGCGGAGGCGTAACCCGCGTACTGGCGCATCGTCCAGAAGCGACCCCGGTACATCGTCGGCTGGACGCCGCGCGTGTAGGGGTACTCGCCGGGGAAGCCCAGGTCGTCCAGGAACTCCATCGAGACGTCGGCGGGCGTGAGCGCGGGTTCCAGCGCGATGCCCGAACTGTTCTCAAAGGTCTTGCGCCGCTCCGGGAAGCGGTCGGTCACTTTCTTAAGCGTCGTCGTCTGCCAACGTTCTTTCTCTTGTGAAATTGTCTTCTCATCAAGTGGCATGATCTCCTTTCCTCCCAATAGTTTGAGTGTAACTTTGGTGTTTGTGCAATAAATTTACGAATACATACCCGCTACGTGGAAAGCCGAACTGGGGCCTAACGCAAAATCAGGGTCCGTCACACTGTGCAAAAAGTCTTCAAGCTGTTGGATCAGCGGATGTTCTTGGATGATCTGAAGAGTTTGCGGACGTTGGGCGATTTGTTGGAGCAGCTTTTGCGCCTTTACCGGGTAATCTTCATCGCCTAGAATCTCTCGCAGGAATTTCCGGGGCGCAAGGTGCGCGAATTCGGTTTCCATACGCGAGAATTCGCGCCCGGTTAGCTGCTGGATAAACTCCCAATCCTGAATCAGCAGAATCTCGATTTCTGGGATTGCCAGGCAAACTAAAAATTCGATACCTGGGGAGGCTTGCCGAAGTGCGTTCTGCAAAAGGCCGCGTTGCTCCTCAACTGCCGATTCAACTGCGGTATCAGCGTCAACTACCAGGGCGACCGGGATGCCCTCCATAGCCAAAACCGAGCGCGCCAATGATTGGGCCGAATAGCGTCCGGCCCCCACGATAAACTCAACATCAGCAAGAGATTGTGGTTGTAAGACCGTCCCCAAAATTTCTCGATCTGTCTCTCCTTCTGTAATAACATAAGCCTGGGTCATCATAGTACACCTCGCGTAATGTTATAATCCGGCAAACCCTTCGCCACACAAATACGATACTTCGCAGCCAGTCCCTTACAGAAGTATTGGTTACGGAGTGCGAATTCTATCTCGTCGCCGCCCCACAAAAGGATGATTTGAGGCGCGGAGAACCGCGCCAGCATCGACGCCGAATCCGTAAAGCCACTACGGCTGAAGGCAATCCCTATCACGCCACCCGGTCTACGCAGAAGCTGATTGCGGAGCTTGGCGATAGGTTCCACTTTGACACTTTCTTTACTGTAGTCTTTACATTCAACCAGGCAAACGAGGCCATCGCCTGTGTGAACAAATCCATCCACTTGTTCTACCGTTTCCTCCGACTCCGTTTTTACCAATTCCCCCATCGTGATTCTGTAAGGCCACATCACATAGGCTTCCTCGAGTTGGAAAGCCCGCAGGATAAGATACTCAAAGGCTCTCCCCGCTGCCCAATCGGGGGTATTTCCTTCTTCAATAGCTTCCCAGAGGTCGATCAGATCCTCCCAGGCATACTGCTGAATTCTGCGAACGTATTCTTGCTCCGTTGTCATGCTGTGGTTCCTCAAAGTACAGACTTCTGAAGTCTAGTAAGCAAGACTGTAAAGCTTGCGTTGAAACCGTGATGCGCCTGGCCCAGACTTCAGAAGTCTGAAATGTTATGATGATCCTACGCCAAATTCTCCAACTCATCCAGCATCTCGGCCAGCAGATCGAAGCCGCCCTGCCAGAAGTCCGGCGAGCTTATATCGAATCCGGCCTCGCTGACGATGAAGTCGGGGCTGGCGGAGCCGCCGTGCTCCAGGATACGCAGGTATTGCGGCACGAACTCCTCCGCGCCCACCTCCAGGTACTTGCGATAGAGCGCCAGCACCAGCAGGTTGCCGAAGGCGTAGGCGTAGCAGTAGAAGGGCGTGTGGTACACATGGGGGATGGCGAGCCATTCTTTGCTGAAGTCCTCGCTCACGTCCACCGCGTCGCCGAACTGCTCGCGCAAGGTGTCGAGATAGGCCGCGTGCAGTTGATCCGGGGTCGCGCCTTCGAGGATCATCTGGTGCGCCGTCTTTTCGAAGATGACGAAATACGCTTGGCGGATGATGGTCGCGTAGGTCTCGTCCAGGATGCCGCCCAGGAGCGTGCGCCGCACCAGCGGGTCTTTTTCCTCGGCCAGCATCCGGTCGGTGAGCAACATCTCGCCGAAGACAGACGCCGTCTCGGCCAGCGGCAGCGCGGAGTGGAACGTGAGCTGCGAGTGTTCGCCCGCCATCATCGCGTGGACGGCGTGGCCGAGTTCGTGCGCCAGCGTTGAGACGTCGCGCACCTTCCCCGCGTAGTTGACCAGCACCCAGGGCGTGACGCCCGGCAGCACGCCGTAGCAGTACGCGCCGCCCATCTTGCGCTGGCGGATCTCCGCGTCCAAGTGCGTCTCCGCGATCACCTGCATCGCCTTGTCCGCCAACGCCGGCGAGAAGGCGCGATAGCTGGCGTCCACCATCTGCACGGCCTCGTCGTAGCTGTACTCCTTCTCCGCCTCTGAAAGCGGCGCGTACACATCGTAGCGGCGCAGTTTATCCATCCCCAAAGCCTGCGCCTTGAAGCGGAAGAAGCGCTGGAAGAGGGTCGTATTCTCGCGGATCACGTCCAGCAGGGTATCCACCACCGGGTCGGGGATGTCGTTAGCGAGGTTGCGCACGCTGATGGGACTGCTGAAATGCCGCACCTTGACGTTCTCCTCCGTCCAGTCGCGCACGCGGGCGGCGTAAACTTGCGCCAGCACGTCGGCCTGCTCGCCGTAGGTCGCGTAAAGCTCCTGATACGCCTGCTCCCGCAAATCCGGCGAGGGGTTCGAGAAATAGGCGGAAAGCTGGCCGCGCGTCAACTCCTTGACCTCGCCATCCACCTCCATCTCAAACTTGAAGCTGGTGGTCAACAGATCGTAAATTGTGAGCAGCGCGTTGACGCCGTTCACGTCCTTCACGTTGATAATGCGTTCTTCCGGTTCCGAGAGCGTGTGCGGCTTGAAGCGGCGCAGGCTCTCCAGGAAATAGCGCGGATCGCCGCTGTGCTCCATCAGACGCTCGGCGGCGGCATCGTCCAACTGCTTCCACCAAAGTTCGAAGAACAGCGTGCGGTTTTGCGAATCGGCCACGAGCTGCTCGATCTTCGCGCGGAAGGCCAGGGCTTCCTGACTACCCGTGTCCTCGGAGAACCACAGGTAGCTGTAGGCGATGAGGGCCGAGGCGTTGGCGTACAATTGCTCGTAGCTCGCCAGGATGCTCTGAAAATCCGCCACCGCGATGTCGGCGGTGAGATGTTCCCGCTGCGACTCGAAAGCCACCAGGCGCTCCTCCGCCTGGGCGATAAAGGCGTCCATCTCCGGCGTCCCCGGAGCGGGCAATAAATCGGTCAACGTCCAGCGTTTGGGTTCGTAAGTCATAGGTTTCTCCTAAATGGTTATGGTGATCGGGATAGGGTTCATACTCGAAATAGAATTGCTTGATAATTTTGCGTGTCTAAAGGCTCGTCCTGCGTCAAACGTCAAAACCAATGCCAAGATAATGCATCTGATTCTGAAAGAGGTGTTTTGACAAATGGTAACAGCTCAGTTTTTTGAGCACGCTCCAAGCCCCCGTCCCCGGGGGCGGCTAGACCGGTAGTACACGCTTGAGTCGTCCCCGAGACGGGGACTTCGAGCTAGTTTTTGAGCGGTTTGCTCACAAGACTGAAGTGTT
>SLSP01000333.1 GCA_007130345.1 Thermoflexales bacterium | reverse complement strand
CAGTACGGTGAAAGCCCGTACCAGAGTAAGCCAAAAGCTCTGAAATGGAACGTAACTGCGCCACCGCGAGGTGGGGTGGGGAGTAACTGGAAATGAACTGTCAGTCGGTAGTGCACTGGATGCCAGAGGATTCCATGTGTACGATTACGCTGCCGCTAATCGTACCTACGCAGGCTTAGCTTAATGGCAGTGCTCCCTGTAACTGGATCCCTCACCGTCAACCTAACACCCCAAATTGCAGCCTCTGCCTTATACTAAAGTTTAAACTCATCGCCACGGTTGCCTCATCATGACCCGCACTCGGCAGCAAACTGCCCATCGGTATCCAGACCTTCGCAAAGCTGCGCAATGAGCAGTGTTATTACGTGGATAAAACGCCGCTGGCGCTGCAACTGATTAACGAAGGAAGTTATTATTTCCTCTCCCGCCCCCGTCGCTTTGCTTTGGCAAGTCGCTGTTGGTCGATACGCTGAAAGAACTGTTTGAGGACAATGAACCGCTGTTTCGTGGCTTGCATATTAGATGGCTATATAATAGCTACATGCACATAACATTCAGCGAAACAACCATCACCGTCCTACAGCAGGCGCTGCCTGCGAGCACCAGCCTATCTATTGCGCCGATTGCACCGCTGTCGCTTAGTCTCGCAGGTCATTCTCAGGCTCGACAGCTCACCTTAGTTGTAGATATCGTTATTACGGATGCCGACCAGCGTGCCTACCGTCTGCGCGGCCAGCTCACCAGTGAGGCTTGGGCACCGTTGGGGGATTTTCCACCGGTAGGGAAAGTGCGCCGTGCCCTCATGCCCAGCGTGCCCGCAGAGGCCACTGCACCATTAGCCTATACCTTCAAGGCCGAAACGCCGCCGGTACCGATCACTGGAGATCCCTATTGGCTTAAATATTTGTATCCCCAGTTAAATGAAACCAAAACGGCATCCAATACCTTGGATGCATCTGCGACTACAGCCGCATCGGTGGTCACCGCACTGCTCCATGCCCTCAGCGACTGGTTGACTGAAGCCTTCCCGCTGGCTACGGTTGGGGAGGCGATCACTATGGCGTGTCACGGTCCGGTAGGCTACTTTGGTTCGGTCGACTCTTATGTGCTTGAACGCACTGGTCAAGCGGATTTGGCCATCGAGGCCACCTTGCTGGCTCAGATCGATGACACTCGTATCACTGGCAAGGAGCCGACCACTAGTCTCAGGCTCTACGGTGAACGTTTTGGCCTCTGGTTGCTGCATCGTCAAACCGTCAAACCGGTCAGACCTCATGTCAAAAACACCGCCTTGGTAATGACTTGTGAAGTGCTGATGGCTGATACCGCTGCCGCACTCATCCAAATAGCCGGTCTCGGCTCACTTGAAAAGCGCCTGTTTCAGCAAGCTGGAATTTTGCACCACGCGACCCTGTGGCAGGACGCTCACCAACAAGCCAGCCCTGCGGCAGCAGGCATCGCCACCGACGCCCGCACCCCACAGCAGCTCGATATCAGCCAAGTTGCTGATCGTTCTCGGCGTTACCTGCAAACCCTGGTAGCTCTTGTCCAACAAGGTAAGCTGGATACCACCGATCTCGATCTATTGCTTAAAACCGCCCGACAGCTCAGCAAGAAAGTGTAGCACCGTACGTAATCATTCAGTCCCTAGGCCGAACTTTGAAGCCTGAACCGGCCGAATCCCGCGTCCGGCGTGAGCTTCGGCTATTTTTAGGGGTTGCGTTGTACCCATGTAAACCGTGGAACGCGCGTTCCGTTCGCTCAAGACCATGGACTTGCAGGTGCGCCCGATCTTTCACTGGAATGCCGAGCGGGTGCGGGCGCATGTGTTCCTGTGTATGCTCGCCTATTACGTGCAGTGGCATCTGCGTGCGGCGCTCCAGCCGTTGCTGTTCGACGATCCGGACCCGCCGCCGCGCACGGTGCGCAAGGCCGAGCGCTCCGACGCGGCCAAGGCCAAGGACCGCACCCGCTGCACCGCCGACGGTCTGCCGGTGCACAGCCTGCGCACCCTGCTCGCCGATCTGGCCACGCTGACTTACAACGTCTGCTCGACGCCGATCAATCCCAAGGCCACCTTCATCACCACTACCCGGCCGACCCCGTTGCAGGCGAAGGCCTTCGAGCTGCTCGGGGTCAATCCCAACCGTACCCAGTAGCGCACCCTTTCGAAATCGGGTAATCTCACCGAGTACAATAGGTTACTGCGCCTATCGGCTCAAAGTTAGGTTTAGTTGGCCATTAACAAAATTGATCCAACTTGGAAATGAACGCCGCATTATTGCCGGGATGAACAGGATAGAGGGCGTTTTCGATGGGGAAATCGTCGGTTGAATTGGTATAGCCGGTAATCAGCAGGTGGCGATTCTGATCCAAAACCATATCGGTGATGACATCATTGCGGCGCCCGCCGAAATAGGTAGAAAACACCAACTCTTGCCAATCCGGTGCGATGTGGGTGATGAAACCGTCGGTGCCGCCAGCATTCTCGTCTTGCAGGGCATTTTTGACCGGGAAATCACGCGAGGCGGTAATACCGGCTAAATAAATATCACCCGTGTCATAAACCACCTGCATGGCCTTGACATTATCATTGCGCGAACCGCCAAAATACGTCGCGGCGTGCAGATCTTGTCCATCCAGGCTTAGGGTAAGCCCGCGTAGGTGCGATTAGCGGCAGCGTAATCGCACACATGGAATCCTCTGGAATCCAGTGCACTACCGTCAGCGTCATAACATGAGGCTGTTCGAGTTGAGTGACTGGATAAATAACGGCTTCTGCCCATGAGTAAGCGCCGTATGCATTCCCACGCAAGAGCGTCACTGCCATTAAGTTAAGTAAAAATTATATTTTTTAATTACTTGCTATGTTTTTATCAGTAAAATACGCAAAAGATGGCTTTTGCAAAAAAGGGGGGGCGGGTACTTAAGTTTATGATTTTAAAACACAAATTTTAAAAAAGCATGAGTTTTTACCCACCCCTAAAATCAATTTTAATTATAAAAAACAAAGATATGAGCCTTAACTTAATGGCAGTGACGCAGGAGCGTGGGAACGAGATATAATGTAGCCATTTGCGTTGATTCGCAGCAAGCGTAAGGTGCTTACCGTGTACTATAACCATTCCAACTGATTGCTGGACAAAATACCCGCATAGGTTGAGTTGCCGTCTTTTGGACAACCCAATCTATACTAATCAATGCAAATAACTATAATATACAGAACTTTTT
>SLSP01000201.1 GCA_007130345.1 Thermoflexales bacterium | reverse complement strand
TCCAGGTCTTCCAGGTCGCCGATGTGCGGGCTGACGAAGGCGTAGGCTGCGCGGGTGAGGGTGAACGTGTTCTTGAGCAACGGCCCGACGGCGAAGATGCTCGGCCCCGCGAAGGGCAGCGTCACCGGGAAAGGGGCATAGCCGCGAGAACGACGCACGATTTTCGATTTTTGATTTTCGATTTTTGATTTTGGATTGCAAACCTGCACCACCGAGTCGTCGTAGCGGGCGTAGATGTCGCGGTTGTGGAGGAGGAAGGCGTCGGCGAGGGGGGCGAGGCGGCGCAGGGCGTCGGCGAGGGGGGCGAGGCGGCGCAGGGCCTCGGCGTTGTCTTTTGCAATCGGCTCCTCGGAGAGATTGCCGCTGGTCATCACCAGGGGGCGGCCCACATCGCGCAGCAGCAGGTGATGGAGCGGCGTGTAGGCCAGCATCACGCCGAGGGTGCGCTGGTTGGGGGCGACCGCATCAGCTATTGCGTAGTGCGTAGTGCGTAATCGGTTGAGCAGCACGATGGGCGCTTGCGGCGACGCGAGCAACTCGGCGGCTTCCGGCGGCACCTCGACGTGGTCGCGGGCGTCTTCAAGCGTCCCCACCATCACGGCGAAGGGCTTGTGCGGGCGACGTTTGCGCTCGCGCAAGCGCTGCACCGCCTCCGCGTTGGTGGCGTCGCAGGCCAGGTGAAAGCCGCCCAACCCCTTGAGCGCCACAATTTTCCCCTCTAACAACAGCGCGACCGCTTGCTTCAGTGCCTCATCGCCTGTTGCGTATTCCGTATTGCGTGTTGCGTGTTGCGTAGTCTGCAACCAGATATGCGGCCCACACACGGGACAGGCGTTGGGCTGCGCGTGGAAGCGACGGTCGGTGGGGTCTTTGTACTCCGCGCGGCATGTGTCGCAGAGGGGGAAGACGCGCATCGTGGTCAGCGGGCGGTCGTAGGGGATGTCTTCGATGATGGTAAAGCGCGGCCCGCAGTTGGTGCAGTTGATGAAGGGGTAGCGGTAGCGGCGATCTTCGGGGTCGAATAGCTCGCGGCGGCAGTCGGGGCAGGTCGCCACGTCCGGCGAGATAAGCTGGTACTGCCCTGCTTGCGCCTCGGAGTGGCGGATCTCGAAGTCGGCGTAGCCCGCCGGGTCGATGGGGGCGGCCTCTAGCGTGGCGATGTGCGCCAGCGGAGGGGCCTCATCCCGCAACGCCGCGAGGAAAGCGTTCAGCGTCTCCGCTGGCCCCTCCGCCTCGACATCGACGCCGCCGGAGTGGTTCAGCACCCAGCCGCGCAGGCCGAGTCGCCGCGCCAGATTGTAGACGAAGGGTCGGAATCCCACGCCCTGCACGACGCCAGTGATGGTGATGTGATACGCGAGCATCGCAATCCGGTTCACGTGGGAGGAGCCTCCGTTTGAAGCAGCGCGCGCAACGCGGCCAGATGGCTTTGCCGGTCAAACACCGCTGTCGCCGGAATCTCAAAACCCGGTACAGCCACGCTACGGAGCAGACCGGAATTGGTCTTCTGTCGCAGGATGTAGCCCGTGGTTTCCAGAACGTACTGCTCGATATTCTGCCGGGCAGGGTCCACAATCCAATACTCCTGGACGCCGTGCGCGGCATAATCATCCAACTTGACGCCCCGGTCAATGGCTGCGGTGCTTGGCGAGAGGACTTCGGCGATAAAATCCGGCACGGGAAAGCGCATCTGGGCCGCTGCAAATTGCGCGGCCTTTTCCTGTCGCCAAAAACACACGTCCGGTTCGTAATCATTGCGCGTAAACGTGATCAGCATCTTCTCGTGACCGGCGTAGCCCAAATCGTGCAAGGTGACGTAAGCGCCGAGCAGCTTGTTCAGGTTGTTGGATGCAAATTCGTGTTCGAGTTTAACCGGCGAATGCACAATCACCTCCCCGTTGATGAATTCGGCTTTCTGATCCTCTGCGACAGTCTCGTAGAATTGCTGTCGCCGCCGCTGTTCTTCTGCCAGCAGCGTGCCCAGGCGTTGATAATACAGCGGCAAACTCGGCGATTGAATCAGCGGTTCTAACAACACTTCGCGCACGAGTTCCATCTCTAGCACCTCCTACAATGCCCGGTTGCGTTATTCCTCGGCCTCGGCCACCTCGATGCTCTCGACGTAAAACTCCTTCCCCGCGATCACGTCTCCGCCGAGCGCGCCGCAGGTCGGGCAGAGCCAGTCGCGCCCGGTCGGCGCGAACTCCGTCTCGCAATGGCGACAGCGGAAGCGCGTGGGGATGCGGTGGAAGTGGAGCGTCGCGCCCTCGGCCAGGGTTCCCGGCGCCAGCGCGTCAAAGTAAAACTGGATGGAGTCATCCACAAAGCTCGCCATCTCGCCGATGACCAGGTAGATATCGGTCACGCGGCTTGCGCCAGCCTGCTGCGCGTGCTCCGTGACGATGCGCAGGATGTCCTCGGTGACGGCCATTTCATGCATCGGTATCGCCCTCCTTCAAGGCTTCCAGGCGCAATAGCCAAGCGTTAAAATGCGGACACTCGCGGCGCATCGTCGCCAACCCAATCCGCGCCGCGATGCGCGGGCCGAAGGCGCGCTTGTCGTAGCCAGGATAGAGCTTCAATACCCGTTTAGATGGCGCGGTAGACTCACCGTCATTGATCAATTCAGGTGTAGAGAATTGCTCACGAATGGTCTGTAAGGCTTGCATTTGTGGTTTCGCTAACCCTAATACGTCGTCAATCGCTTGCACATCGCTGAACAACAGCCCCTCGAATTCGTGCAATTGCAGGTAAGGGATGAACCGCGTCCCACCGATGTCATCAGCCAGTTTCTCTTCAAGCATGGCGATTTTGCCATAAGGGTCACGCATGGCTTGCGCCGCCGGCATACCCGGAAAATCCGATAGTGCGTAAAGGTCAAACATTGTGGTGACATACGCTTGCCGATCTTGCTTGAGCCAGCGCAGAATATCGCGGCGGACTTTGGCGTAAGAGGGCATCCCGCCACGATGGATGCGGTCAACAGTGCGCCCGGTTTCGACGCGGCGGGCGGCGACTAATACCCGCTGCATCGCCAGATGTTCGCACAAGACATCGCGCACAAAAGTCTCTTCAGTATGCCCTTCGACGAGGATGTTGACTCGCGCATAGCCGGTAGTCATCGGGTGGGCCTCCCGCCGAAGACATTTTTTTCCCACAGTTCGCCGAGCGTGTACTCGTCCAACCAATCGGACAATTGCACCGCATCCAGCCGCTCCACCACCGTGCTACGGT
>SLSP01000357.1 GCA_007130345.1 Thermoflexales bacterium | reverse complement strand
TCCTGTGAGGGGATCGTGATCTGGTCGCCCACGAAGAGCCGGTTGATGTCGATGTTGGCGTTGGCCTCGGCCACTAATCCCGGCGGCATTCCGAACTGCGCCGCGATGCTGGTGAGCGTGTCCCCCGCTTCCACGATGTACGCGCGCTCCGGGTGGCTTAGATACAGCGTGACCTCGCCCCCGCCGGCGTCGAAGACGGCCAGAATCTCTCGCGCGGCCTCATCGTAGCGAAAGCTCCGCCCATCCCCCAGACCGGCGGCCATCGCCTGGAGCGTGTCGCGGATGGCGTAGAGGTTGACGTCCACCTCGGCGGCGCCTTCGGGGCCGGGGATCAGATACAGCCACGTGATGATCTCATCGCGGCCCAGTTCCCAGGAGAGGGTCTCGCGGGCCAGCACGTCGTAGGTCGTCACCCGGATGGTACGGGCCAGCAGCGCATTGACCTGCGCGCGGATGGCGTCGGTGTCCGGTTCGGCGGGCGCGACCTCGTCGAAGGCCAGCGCGATCTCCACTTCGGCCAGACTCCCGGCCACGGCCCGCATCCGGGCCAGCGTCGCGGGCACGTTGAGGACGCGGCCCGGCGTGCCCGGCGTTACGACCACGTCCCCGGAGTCCAGGGAGAGCACCGGCTCCACCGGGGGCTGCGATGCCTCGCCGGAGAGCGCGGCCAGCAGCCCGCGCGCGACCTCCTCGTCGAAGGCGAAGCGCGGTTCCACGTCGTGATACTGCGTCCAGATGCTCAGACGCTCCAGCCACGTGCCTTCGCGCCCCACGTTGTACGCGATCTGTGCCATCATCTGCGCATCGAGATACATCCCGGCCTCAGTCCAGGGATAGGCCCACTGGCGCTCGCCGTCGGTGAGGATCAGTCGCCCGATCGCCACGCGCGCGGCGGTCTCTTCGAGGGCGGTGGCGGCTTCTGCCGGAGTCAGCGCGCTCAACTCCACGCCGAGGGCGTAAACGTTGGGGTAGATGTGGCCCTGGTAGATGCGCTCCACCCGCTGCTGGAAGACCCATCCGCCGAAGAGGATGATGCCCGCCAGCACAGCGAGCAGTATCAGGATCAGCGCGCCGTCCAGAAATCCACCGGTATGGCGGCTTGCTCCTTGGGGGTTGGTTGCTTGATTTTTCATTGGGCCTTCATTGAGCCTTCATTGGGTGAGAGTGTAGGTCATTCCAATTGAAGTATACATCGAAGTGCGGAATTTACGGAGTCGGGACACGAAAAAAGCCCGTGGGGTAATCTCCACGGGCTTTCTGGAGTACTGTATTCGCTACACGGTCATCCCCGGCCCACAATTGGGCTGGCGCGGCTGGATACGCGAGGGATCTAACCGCTGCATCAGCGCGGCGCGCAGGTGCATCAGGTTCTCCGTGTCCACCGTGTAGTAAATCCACCGCTCGTCGGCCTCGGCGTGCTCGCCGCGAATCAAGCCCGCCTCGCGCAGCACCCGCAGGTGATGGGAGACCAGACTGAGCGAGGCGTCCAGATGCGCGGCGATCTCGCAGTTGCAATGAACGCCCTGGATCAGCATCTCCAGGATGCGCAGACGCTTGGGATCGGCCAGCGCTTTGAGTTGCGCGACCAGGGCGCGCTCGTCTTGTGCGTGTTTCGCGCCGGGCATCAGGCTTCTGCGGGAACGGGTTGGGATGGTGTGAACAAGTGCTTGGTGCGCTTGCAGACCTCGACCAGCGCGAGCATCGTGGGCACTTCGACCAGGACGCCCACCACGGCCGCCAGTGCCGCTCCAGATGAGAGGCCGAAGAGCATCGCCGCGGTTGCAAAAGCCAGCTCGAAGTGGTTGGATGTGCCGATCAGTCCAAGCGGAGCGGCGTATTCGTAGGGTAATTTGAACCATCTCGCAAAACCGAAGTAAGCCAACACGAAGATCCCGACGGTCTGGATGGTCAGCACCACGCTGATCCATAGGATGTGCAGAGGGTTTTCCAGGATAACATCGCCTTTGAAGGAGAAGAGCAAGACCAGTGTGACTAACAGGGCGGTGATGCTGATAGGGGTCAGGGCTGGCACGAAGCGCGTATCAAACCACGCTTGGCCCTGCGTCTTGATAATCCATCGCCGCGAGAAATATCCCGTAATCAGGGGCAGGGCCACGTAGATACCTGTGGAGAGTAGCATTGTCTCCCAGGGGATTGCGACGCCCACGCCGCCGAGCATCAGCGTCGCCACCGGCGCGAACAGCACGAGAATCATCAGGGACATCAGCGCCACAATCACCAGCGTTAATTCCATGCTGGCATCGGCCAGATAGTTCCAGACCAGCACCATCGCGGTGCAGGGCGCTACGCTCAGGAGGATCAGGCCAGAGGCGTACCCGCGCCATAGTTCCACCTCTTGCCCGGAACTGAGAATTTCCGTGCCAGTGATGAGGCCCCGGAACACGAATCCCAGAAAGAAGATCGCCATCAGATACTTAGTGACCGGCTTGATCAACCAATCGATAACGATACTCAGGATAATCGGTTTGGGATTTTTTGAAACCTTGACGACTTGCGAGAAGTCGATCTTGACCATAATGGGGTAGAGCATAAAAAACATACAGATGGCAATGGGGATCGAGACGTGATAGATAGCGATAGAGTCCAGTGTCTCCGCGAGGTTGGGGGCGATGCGGCCCAACAGAATCCCCGCGACGATACAGAGCAATACCCAGACCGTCAGGTACCGCTCAAAGAAGGATAAGCGTCTCTCTTGTTCCATAGTGTAGCTCCTCTAAGCTGTAGGGTAAATGGGCATTTGATAAAATACTCAAATGACCATTAAAGTATATCACAATAAAACAACGTGGCAAGGAAGCGCGCACCGATTCTGAAGCCGGTGCGCGCGGTAAGCTACATCATGTTCCGGTTGATTTACGCCTGCAACCAGCCGGCGATCTCGTCAATGCTCGGCAAACGCCCGGAGGACTTCACCTCGCCATCCACAACCAGCGCGGGGGTGCCGAGGATGGCGTAGGTCATAATCTCGCTGATGTCCGTCACCTTGATGAAGGTGGCGTCAATCCCCGCCTCTTCTGCTGCTTTGCGCGCGAGCTGCTCCAGCCGTTTGCACTTGGGGTATCCTGCGTTGGACTTTTTTCAGGGGAGTCATTACTGAATTAAGGGCTTGTCCAAAAATAACTTCGTACTTTCCCGATTCTAACGTATGCCGTAGTTGTCCTAAATTTGCTTACACGAGGCCAAAAAAGACCTGTTTGTGGGCTGATACTTCCGAAAAAGC
>SLSP01000565.1 GCA_007130345.1 Thermoflexales bacterium | reverse complement strand
CGCCGCAGGCGTTGTACGACACCTATGGCCTGCAACCCATCGCGGCCTCGATTTTCTCGCAGGAGCAGTTTTATCTGTATATGGTGATGGAAGTCGGCGACCGGATGGCCCTGATTTACCCGGCGGGCGAGATGACCGAGGCGGATATTCGCGGCTCCATCGAGGCCGGGCTGAAGCGCGTCTCGCCGGGCTTCCTCCAGGTGGTGGGCCTGTGGACGCCGCCCTCCGTGCCGACCACGGACATGTTCGGCCAGCAACAGCCGCCGTTCGCGTCCTGGCAACAGGTGCGGGAATGGCTATCACAGGAGTATGAAGTGCGCGCGGTCGATTTGGCCGCCGGCTTTGTCCCCCTGGACGTGGACGTGCTGATTGTCGTCGCGCCGCAGAACCTCGACGAGCGCGGCCTGTTCGCCATCGACCAGTTCCTGATGCGCGGGGGCGCGCTGGTGCTGGCCGCCGGCAGTTACGGCATCGAGCCAGACCAACTCACCGGTTGGGTCACGGCGCAGCCGTTGGCAGGCGGCGTGCAGCCGCTTCTGGAGCACTACGGCTTCGAGCTGGACCGCGCGCTGGTGCTCGACACGCAGAATGAGGTGTTCGTCGTCCCGGCGCAGACCGCGCAGGGCTTCGACTTCCGCCGGTATCCGCTGGCTGTGGACATCCGCGCCGCCGGGATGGCCGACGATAGCCTGCTCGTCTCTAACCTGCCGGCGGTCACGCTCAACTGGGCCTCGCCCATCTTTGTGGACGCCGAGAAGAACGCCGGGCGCGAGGTGCAGGCCATCCTGCGTTCCAGCCCCAACTCGTGGCTTCAGTACGACGCGAACATCGCGCCCAACTACACAAACTACCCCGAAACCGGCTTCCCGATGGTGAGCGCGCAGCAGCCCTTCACCCTGGCGCTGACGGCAGAGGGCGTCTTCGAGAGCTACTTTGCGGAGCGGCCCTCGCCCTTCGACGCCCCGTCGGGGGATGGCGTGATGCTCGAACAGCCGCCCATCCCCGGCACGATCACCGTCTCGCCGGAAAGCGCGCGTCTGTTCCTCATCGGCAGCGCGGAGTTCCTCAACGATGTCATCATCGAGTTGGCGGCCTCGCTGGTGGGTGAGGGGTACGTCAACCGGCTGCGGCTGATGCAGAACGCCGTGGCCTGGGCCACCGAAGACCCCGCCTTGCAGACCATCCGCGCGCGCGGAACGGCGGTGCGGATTCTGGCCCCGCTCACCGGGCAGCAGCAGTCCTTCTGGGAAGTCCTCAACTACCTGGCCGCCGGGATAGGCCTGGTGGGCCTGGGCGCGCTCTCGACCATGTGGCTGCGCAACGAGCGCCCGCTGGATTTGATTCCGCCGGAAGGCTATGAGGCGGGGGAAGAGGAGGGGGATGATGAGTAAGTTGTCACTCGTCACCCGTCACCCGTTACCCATCCGCCATTTGCCATTCGCAATTTTTAAGGAGATGACCCAATGAAACGCCATCAACAGATTCTCGCTGGGGTTCTGGCCCTGCAAATCATCCTCAGTCTGATCACGCTCTGGCCGCGCGCGGCGGCTATGCCGTCGGCGGAACCGGTCTTCCCCGATCTGAGCGCGGAAGACGTTGTGCGCCTGACCCTTACCGACGACGCCGGCAACAGCGTCACGCTGGCGCGAGAGGGCGCGGGGTGGGTGCTGCCCGACGCCGACGGTTATCCCGCCAACGCCGTCGCCGTGAACGAGGCTCTGGCGAACATCCTCAGCCTCGACACCGGCGCGCTGGCGACGGAGACCCGCGCCAGCCACGCGCAACTCCGCGTGGCCTCGGACGACTTCCTGCGCCGCATCGCCTTCGAGACGGCGGACGGCGCGACGCGCACGCTTTATCTGGGGACGGCCCCGCGCTACACCGCCACCCACTTCCGCGTGGAGGGCCAGGACGCGGCCTACCTCACGTCCGCGCTCTCCACCTGGGAACTCAGCGCGGAGGCCCGCAGTTGGGTGGAGACGGGGTACGTTGCCATCGACGGCGCGGAGGCCACCGAAATTGTGCTGGAAAACGCTCAGGGCACGTTCACGCTGGTGCGGGACGCGGACAACGCCTGGACGCTGGCCGATCTGTCTGCCGCCGAGACCATTGTGGCCGGCAACGTTAGCACGGTGGTGCGCAACGCCACCCAGGTGATGCTGCAAGCACCGCTCGGCAGGTCGCCGCGCGCGGAGTACGGGATGGACGCGCCGCTGGCCGTCGCCACCGTGACCACGCCCGCCGGCACGCACACGCTCGAAGTCGGCGCGCTCGACGCCGACGGCTACGTCGTCAAATCCTCGGACTCCGACTACTACGTCCGCGTGGCCGAAATCAGCGTCAGCGCGCTGGTGGACTACGCCCGCGAGGACTTCTTGCAAGCTGAGACACTCCCATCCCCCTAACGCCACACCATTCAACGCGCCCCGCTGCATCCTGGTAGCGGGGCGCGTGCTTTTGGCGTGGCGGACTATTGCCAACGCCGCCTTCCCGTGATACTATGGGAATATGATACATTCCTTTGCGGATGCTGAAACAGAAACAAGACAAGCCCCTGTCCATCCAGGTGAAGTATTGTTGGAAGATTTTATGCTGCCCCTTGGCCTGAGTCAACCCCGCGTTGCACAAGATATCGGCGTCTCGCCCACGCACATCAGCCAGATTATCCGTGGGCAGCGTGCTATAACAGCGGATACCGCGCTCCGGCTCGCGCGCTATTTTAGAACGAGCGCCGCCGTGTGGTTGCGTCTACAAGCCCGGTATGATCTCGAAGTTGCTGAAATCCAATGGGCCGAACAGATCGAGCGCGAAGTTAGCGCATTGCCGCAACAAACCCTGACACAATTGGGATAGGGCGTGAGTTCGTGTGTAGAATCCCCAATTTTCAAAACTTCTAGCGCAGACTGAGAGGTTACATTATGAATCCGTGTGATTTACCGGAGACCGTTGTTGAAGCCTGGGGCGCGCAAGCGAGTCAGGCTTTTATGGATTGGTTAGGGGAATATCTTCCCACGCTTGGCGTGACCGCTCAAGTTCCGATTTCAGCCTTCGTGGCCCGGCAGAAGGTCAATGTATTGT
Organism: Thermoflexales bacterium; assembly: GCA_007130345.1. Lineage (GTDB taxonomy): Bacteria > Chloroflexota > Anaerolineae > B4-G1 > SLSP01 > SLSP01. The sequence continues at coordinate 166 of SLSP01000565.1, read as the reverse complement.
TGTTAGAGCAGGTGAGTAATCTGCTGTTGGCCGACGAGCCGACACTGAAACAGGCCGCCACAGGACAATGGCAGTGGCACGTCCCCATAGACTTGACCTATCCTTCTTATGGGCGGGTCGGAAACGTGGGGGAAATCATCGTGGATGCCCACTACGGGCGGATGTT
>SLSP01000056.1 GCA_007130345.1 Thermoflexales bacterium | reverse complement strand
TGTTAGGAGTCTCCTGAAAAAAGTTCAAAAATCCGATTTTTCCACACGCGACCTACTAAATGTATGAAATTCGCACGCGGAAAATCTACATCTCGTATCAAGTTTCTAAAAAACCGGATTTTTTAGGGTGCTTTCAGTAGAGTCTGTTATCGTCAAGCACATTGCGCGCGCTATTCGATAGACGTTGCCCAGGGGCAGAGTTGCTCATCAGGCAGATACTCGGTGTTGTAACCGTACCACTCCAGGAACGCGCGTGCGTCGGTGTCATAGTCCAGCAGCGTCGCGGCCATCGCCTGGCACGCGGCGAGCGCGTCGTCGGTGGCGGTGTAGGTCGCCAAAAGTTGCGCGGCACCCTCCAGGTACGGATTCGCCTCGGTGATGACGTCTCGCGCGCGCAGCTCGACCAGCACGGACTCCATCGCGGGCGCGTCGCCCCGGTGCGCGTGAACGAGCATCGCTTCGATGGCGCTGTAGCCGAGGATGCGCGTCCAATGGCGGTCGGTCATCCATAGCGACTCGTCGGGGTCGAGGGCATCCCGGTCAAGCACAGCCCGCGCCAGTTCCAGGGCGCGATCCCATTCTCCGGCAACCAGCGCCGTGTGCGCGTCGAGCATCTGGAAGTAGGGATGGTCGCTGGGCGCGGGTTCATCGGAGATCAGGCGATACGCGCCATCGCGCCAGGCGAAGGTCAGCGTGTGCGGGCGCTGCAATCCGGCCCCCACCGAGCCGATCATCCCGCCATACATCGTGATTTCCTCCTTACCGTCGCCCGTCTCATCCTGCATCGTGTAGTCGGTGTACGCCTGCGAGATAGGATCGGCAGCCAAGTCGTGCCAGCGCGTGCCATCCCACCGCCCAACAATGAGCGTGGTGAAGCATGTGTGCGCGCCGCAATGCGTTTCTTCCAGCACGATCTCCAGGTGCCCATCGGCGGTGATGTCGGAGACTTTGAGCAAGCGGGGATGTCCGACGGACATTTCGTAAATCGTGCTGGTGATCTGGTGACGCGGGATAAAGAGGCCAGCGTGGCGCTCGGCCAGGAAGACGTAGCCGGGGCAGTAGGGCACGCCGCACCAGCTATCCTGCACCGGCACGCTGATGATCCACTCGTCGGTGCCGTCTCCGTCGAGATCGTGGGCCTCGGCCCAGGCGTTGGGCGGGAGGTCGCCCTCGTAAGTGCTGTCCTGCGTCATCCAGGCGGCCAATTCCGCCAACACGCTGTCGATATCATACGCCGCGTTGAGCATATCTGTGACCAGCCGGAGGTACGCGCGCGTCTGAGCCTCTGGATCGTCGTGCTCCGGGTCGTAGGGGGGGAGGCGCGTGGGCGTCCAGTCGGGCGGTGGCGGCGTGATCGGCGGGGCTGGCAACAGGCCCGTAGGCGGGGGCGGGGTGCTGGTGGGCGCGGGGGGCGCGACGACCTGCACCCAATAGCTCTCTGACTGGATAGCGGGGTTGTCGAAGGCCCAGGCCCGGAACGTGTAGTCCCGCGCGTGATCTAGCGGCATATCCAGGGCCACCTCGATGGCCCACGTCCCCTCCGTGACAGGCACGCAGGTGTCGATAGGCCACCACGATTCGGGCACCCCCTCGGCGAAGAGTTGTGTTTGCAGACAGGTGCCCTCTGGCAGCGTGCTGGTTCCGGCAAAACGCGCGGTCTCATCCTCCGCCTGAACCGAGGTCACGGCAATCCTGCCGTGCAGAGGCGGAGGCGTTAGCGTTGCCACAGCTTGCTCCCGCGCGGTGGGGACGTTGCACGCCAGGAGGAGCATACACAAGGCGAGGAGCAATCCGTAGCGTTTGAGCATAGCGCCTCAGCTTACGCTTCGTCCGTGTCCGACGTATCCACCTCTACGTGGACACTCGGCGAACTTTTACCGGCAGCGCTGAGGATGCCGAGGATGAACCCGAAATTGTACCCGCGCCCGGTGTTGTTGATCTCGTAGATGCTCACGCCATCATTGAACAGGCTGATAATGAACACGATTGGCGCAATCATCCCGTGCCAGAATCCGGCCCAGAACCCGGCGGGCTTCGCATCCGGGGCTGCGTACTTGGAATTTTTTCCAGCAACTGCAAGTTTGTTTGGCATATTATTCTCCTTAATTTTTGAACGAATCAACGATTGGGAGTTGACCTGACGCACGGTGCTGCATTTGTAAGTTAAGCACACCTTCCAAGAATTGTCAAGTCTCCTGCTGGTGTATGCCAGTTAGACACAATTTACAATGTAACCTTACCCCTTGCTCCTTCGCCGTGTTCTGATGAATCATTCAACGTAGCGCATGGAGATATAGAGGTAAGGCGTGAAGTATTTGCTCCAGAAGCTTGCTCCGGCGACATTTGCTGTCTCGTGCTCGACGAATAGCCGCTGGTAGCCATGCTCACGCGCCCATTGGATCGCGGCTTGCAGTAGGGCTTGGCCGACGCCTTGACCACGCAGCGCCGGGCTTGTGTAGGCGCCTTTGATTTGGGCTGTCCGAGTCTGTCGCAGCAGAAAGCCCTCGCCGCCCCGGTTCGATTCGCCAACGACAAGATATGCGCGCGGCTCACCCTGTTCGCGGTATACAAAGAACACATTCCCTTGTTGCACTTGGGCTTCCAGATCTGCCAACGTAGCTTGTGGATCCGCATCCTTGTGGAGAAAGATTGGGGATTGGCGGTAGTAGCGGTTGTGTTCCAGTTCGAGCGCGACAAGGTTGCGCACATCCGGCTCCTGCACCACAGACTTGGGAGGGGGCGCGTCCAAAGACGAGAGATCGCGCAGGCGTTCTGCCAGCAGGGCGCCAAAGCCCAATTGATACCATGTCTCTTGCAGATCACGGTCATGCGCAAAATGCGCGATCAGGTGGAGTTGCTGCCCGTGCATTACCCACTGTTCGGCCAGATGGGTGTACATGCGTTGATAGGCCACGCGCTGAAGGGGCGCGGCGGCACTATGTCCATATTCCGGGACGAGAGCGGCCCGCTGCCCTTTCCAGGGGAATTGCGCGCCCGTCACCATATACCCGGCCAACTCCTCCTGGTAAAGTAACGCCACACCGGGGTTGGCGAGGCACTTCAGGAGCGCGCCCGCGATCCATTCCGGCTCAATAAGGGCACGCGCGGGGAGCAAGGGATTGGCGACCTGTTCTTGGCGATAGCTTTCGCGCCACAAGGCCACGGCGGGGGCGAGATGGGCTTCGGTGAACGGAATAAGAGTAAAAGTTTTCATGTTCTCAACCTGCCTCACTTTGATTTCGCGTCCCGCAGT
>SLSP01000033.1 GCA_007130345.1 Thermoflexales bacterium | reverse complement strand
GAGCTAGAAGCCGCCGGCGTGACCGACATCCTGCGCCTGGCGATTGCTTTCCGGGGCAAGGAGATGTGGCTCAGACAGGGCGAGGGAACTCCGTAACCATGCCCTTCACCCTGGAAACCCTGCTCGCATCTACCGATTTGCCGGAAAAGACCACGCGCGAAATCCCTCGCGTGATGAATCGCCTCCTGGGGCAGACCTTCCTGTACCAAGACCAGGAGCGCGACAAAGAGGACTACTACCTCATCTACCGCCACCGCGCCATCTTCGCCGCGCTCTTCGCCACGGCGGGATTCAAGCTGATTCACAACGACTACCACCGCATCTTCCAGGTGGTCTCGGAGTATGGCTACTGCCGCAAGCGCTACAAGCTCGACGAGTCGCTGATGATTGTGGTGCTGCGCAAGCTCTACGAGGAGCAATCCGAGCACCTGAGCCTGGCACAAGACCCCGTCGTGACCGTGGGCGACGTGCGCGAGGAGTACCGCACCATCACGGGCAAAGAACGCGACCTGGGCATCGGCCAGTACGACGCCATCATGCGGCGGATGCGCCGCCTCGGCCTCATCGACGTGGTGGAGGCCCGCTCCCTCGACGTGCGCGACAGCGAGACCCGGATACGGCTGCGCGGTTCTGTCAAGATGATGCTCCCCGTCCAGACCGCTGAAGAGCTGGAAGCCTGGGTGCGCCGCTACCACATCGACCCCGACGCGCTGGCGGATGAGGGGGATGGAGGGGATGATGATGACGAGTGAGTGTATTGCGTGTTGCGTATTCCGTATTGGTTTGCTTTCATTAAAGGGTGCTATAGCCCAAGTATCTCCGCAAGGCATCAATCAAAATAAGCAATACGCAACACGCAATAAGAACCACTATGAAATATGAAACCTGGCAGCAATCCGTGCCCGAAGCCATTACCGCTGACGCGCTCTGGCGGATGAAGGTCTATCGCCTGGCGCTCTTTCTGGGTGACGTGGCCTGGCACGACGTAACGAAGCTCGCCGCCGACCGGCGCACGCGCGGCCTCAGCGACCAGCTTTATCGCGCGACAGGCTCCGTCAGCGCGAATATCGCCGAAGGCTACGGGCGCGGCACGGGCAAGGATCGCGCCCGCTTCTATGAGTACGCCCTCGGTTCGGCCCGCGAAAGCCGCGATTGGTACTACAAAGCCCGCCACATCCTCGGCGAGACCGTCGCTGCCCACCGGCTGGACACCCTCGCCGAAATCATCCGGCAGCTCCTCGTCATCATCCCCGCCCAACGCCAGGGAACACTCCGCGAACCCCAGACCGCCTACGATACTGCGCCATCTAACTTGCTTTTCGCAGTTCCCTTGCCTGACGAACCGAGCTTGTCTGCCAACCAACACGCAATACGCAACACGCAACAGGAACGCAACACGGAATAAGACCAATGAAACAACTTACACACATCCGCCTCATCCACTGGCACCTCTTCGAGGATGTCACCATCAACTGCCGGGGCACGACGTACTTCATCGGCGTGAACGGGGTGGGCAAGTCCACCATCCTCGACGCCATCCAATTCGCGCTGGTGGGCGGACAACGCGAGGTGCGCTTCAACCGCGCGGCGATGGACGCCAGCAACCGCACCCTCGCCGGGTACATCCGGGGCGAGTTGGGCACCGAGGGCCAACGCTATCTGCGCGATGACACCACCGGCGTCGTCGCACTGGAGTTCCGCAATCCCGACGGCACGCACTTCGTCCACGGGGCCGTCATCGACGCTTACCAGGATGGTCGCGCCGTCGATATCGCCTACTTCATCGTCCACGACGCGCCCCTCAACGACGCCTGGTTCTTCGCCGGGGCGGGCCAACTCCACGACAGCCGCGCCTTCCGCCGCCACATGGAGCACTTCCCCCTACCCGATGGCCGCGCCCAGGTCTTCACCCGCCTCGAAGACTACCGCATCCACCTCCTCAACCGCTTGGGCCAGCTCAAGGAGAACTTCGGCCAGAAAATTGTCAAGGGCCTGGCCTTCAGCCCGCTCACCGACATCCGCGACTTCGTCCACAATTACCTGCTGGATGAAAATTTGGTGGATGTGAAGACGCTGCAAGACCAGTTGGAGACGATGCGCCACTTCGAGACCCTGGCGGGGGACGTGCGCCAGCGCATCGCCGCCCTCGACGCCATCGCGGAGTTGGACGAGGAGCGCGATAAACACTGGCGGCTGCGCCTGGTCAACGGCTACGTCCGCCGCCGCGCCGAAAGCGACACCTATCTGGCGGAACTCAAACGCCACCGCCTCGACCTCGACGAGCGGCAGCTTGCTCTGAGCCGCCACACCCTCCGCCGCGACGAGCTTACCGAGCGCCTCAAGTTCGCCCGGCAGGCCCTGGTAGATGCCGAGGTCGCGCTGCGCACGGACAGCACCGCCCAACGCGAGCGCGAACTGCGCGCCGACCTGGCCCAGACCGAGGCGGAGCTGGCCGACGTGCGCCGCCGCGCCGCCGACCTGGAATCTGCCCTGGCCCAGGAGCGCGCCGACGCCCACCGCCTCATCGCCCTGCTCGAAGAGGACGCCCTCCCCATCCCCGACGCCCTCTGCGACTTCGCCGCGCAAGATGAGGAGACACGCAACACACAGCACGCAATACGCGCTATGCAACGCGCCCTTGACACGCTCGGCAACGACTTCGCCGCCCGCCACGCCCTCCTCAGCGAGCAGGCGCGCAAGCTCCGCGCCGAAGCCGCCACGCTCCAGCAGGAAATCCACAAGCTGCGCACCGGCGACCGCGAGGTGAGCTACGAGTCCGCCGCGCCCCAGGCCGCGCACCTGCGCCGCCTCCTCCGCGCCGAGTTGGGCCTCCCCGCCGACCAGGTCATCTACCTCTGCACCGCCCTCGAAGTGCCCGACGCCGCGTGGCAAGACGCCGTCGAGGGCGTCCTGGGCCGCGCGCGCTTCGACCTGCTGGTGCCGCCGGAGCATTACGACGCGGCGATGGCCCTCTACCAGCGCCGCCGCATCGACGACCGCCTGCACGGCGTGGGCCTGCCCGACACCGAGCGCATCATCCAGCACGCGCGCGCCGCCCGGCCCGACACCCTCGCCGCCGAAGTGACCACCGAGCATCCCGCCGCCCGCGCCCTCGTCGATTTGCTGCTCGGCGGCTACGCCAAGTGCGAGACGCTGGAAGCCCTGCGCGACCACCGCACCGCCGTCACCCGCGACTGCTTCGTGCGCCGCAACTTCACCAGCCGCCACCTCGACCCGCGCCATTACCGGCGCTG
>SLSP01000560.1 GCA_007130345.1 Thermoflexales bacterium | reverse complement strand
ATGGGCGCGACGGTGGTGGGGAAGGTGGCCGCCGGGGTGATGACTTCATCGCCGGGACGCAGGGGCCGCTCCAGCTTCTCGGACGTGAGCGCGGTCAGCGCCACCAGATTCGCCGACGAGCCGGAGTTGACCGTGAGCACGCGCTTGAGGCCCACGTACTCGCCGAGCGCGTCGCAGAACGCCTTGACCTCCGGCCCTTCGGTGAGCCAGAAATCGAGCATCGCCGCGACGCCGCTCTGCAACTCGCGGGCGTCATACGTGCGTCCGCCGTAATGGACAAAGCTCTCGCCCGGCGTAAACGGCGCGGGCTGGTGCGCCAACTCGTAGTATGCCGCGACTTTGTCGAGGATCTCGCGGCGGAGGGTTTCTATTCGAGAAACAGACGCGGTTTCTTTGGTCATAGCAAATTTACCTTTACCCAGAAGCCATCAACCATGTGGATGGTGCAAAAATCTCTCGCAGCCGTCCAGTTGGCAAAACCGATTCCGGCCGCTCGACGATTTGGAAAAATGCTGTCAAAGGCGCACTTCGCAACAAAGTCATCACCGTTGATTGCACCGAGGTCGGAGCATGAGCTAGGGTATCTAGCGCCAGCGGCGCGCGCCCACTCGCCCGCACCATCGCCTGATAACTGACCACGATCAACTTGAGCGGCTGTTGCGTCTGCGGGTTATAATACAAGACGATGTTTTCAGTAAGCTCGACCCCGGTGTGCGGTTGAGTTGTGCTTCCCGCAAACGTGACCGAAAGAATATCGCCTTCTGCATCATAATGAATTGCTTTCACTGTTTCACCACCTTTCAACCAAATAAGCTGTCAACACAAAATTGTTAGGCTTTGAGGGCGATCCCTGCCATCCAAATTTAACCACGACAACCATATCCGTATACGATGCGGGGAGATCTTTACATTCGTGAATATACTTGAACTTGCCCGGATCATACGGGTCTTGTTTTCGAGAACCTTTGCGGAGGGTTTCCAAAGCGCAATCCAGTAGATACTCTCCCATTCCAGGATGATCCAGTGCGTGATCCCAGCGTTCTCGCGTCAGATATATCTGACGTTCGCCACGATCTTGAACAAAAATAGGCCAACTCTGTTCGTTTTCCATAATTTTGTCTGCTCTTCGTGCATTTCCTTCGCTCAAAATCCCAAACCTACACTGCCAAATCTCTCACTGTTTCTCGTAACCCCTCCCCCAACCCCACCCGCGCCTCCCATCCGACCGCGCGCCGCGTGCGCTCGACGGACGCGGGGAGCGCGGGGATTTCGCCAGGGCGATAGGGCCGCGCACCGAGCCGCATCTCTCCGGTCGCGCCGGTCAGCGCCCAGACGCGGGCGATCACGTCGCGGAGGCGATGCAGTTGCCCAGTTCCCAAATCGAAGGCGCGGCCTTCGATGGCGGGCGCCTCCGCCAGCGCGAGCAGCCCGTCCACCACGTCATCCACGTAGATGAAGTCGCGCTGCTGCTCCCCCGCCGTCATCTCGAAGTCCGCGCCGCTGCGGGCCGCGTGGATGGCCGCCGGGATGAGCGCGTGCGCCGGCTGCCCCGGCCCATAGACCTGGAAGGGCCGCGCCCAGACCACCGGCGCGCTCCAGGTGTTGTACGCGGCGCGGGCGTAGGCCCACGCTGCCGCCTTCGACGCGCCGTAAGCGTTGAGGGGATCGAGCAGTTCTTCCGCGCGGCGCGCGCCGTATTCGAAGGAACTACCCACCAGCACGAGGCGCTGCACATCGCAGGCGCGGGCGGCTTCCAGCAGGTGCAGCGTCCCTAACACATTGACGCGGCACGTCTCGGCGGGGGGGATGGCCGGATCGGTCACGCCGACGGCGGCCAGGTGGAAGATGCGCGTGGGGCGGGCTTGCGCGAGCGCGGCAGTGACGGACTGCGGATCGGTCACGTCGCCAGGGAGGGCAGTCACGCCGGGCGGCGCGGCCTCGCCGGGGAGGCAGAGCGCGAAGACGGGATGTCCGGCTTCCACCAGACGGGCGGCCAGGCGGCGGCCCAGGAAGCCGGTCGCGCCGGTGAGGAAAACGGGATTAGTACAGCGCGCCATCAATAATACCTCGGTTCAATAGGCTTAAAGGGGAGCGTCAGCTCCCCGGTGCGCAGCAAAATCGGGGAGCTGGCGCTCCCCTCTGAGCGTAAACACTGCGCGGCGTTAGCGGCTGCGGAAATAGTCAGCATACCACGCAAAAGTCTCGCGGAGGGCGGCCTCGCGGCTCCACGCCGGCCGCCAATCGAGCAGTTGCTTGATGCGGCGGCTGTCGAGGTACTGCTCCTGAATCTCGTTCTGCGCCTCGTTCAGCACCACCGGCTCCAGGTCGGGATGCGGCGAGAGCGCGAGGATCAGCCGCGTCATCTCCAACACGCTCACCGGGGCGTCGGTGCCGCAGTTGAACGCTTGCCCGCGCACGTCGGCGCGGTCGAGGGCCTCGGCCAGCCGCATATAGGCGCGGACGCCGTCGCGCACGTAGAGGTAATCGCGCACGAAGGCCCCATCGGAGCGGATGAGGGGCCGCTCGCCCTGCAATGCGCTGCGGATTACGCCGGGGATGAGGCGGTTCCAGTTCAGGTCGCCGCCGCCGTAGAGGTTAGCAAACCGCGTCACCACCAGCGGCAGGCCGTAAGAGTGCGCGTAAGCCTGCGCGATCAGGTCGGCCGCGCTCTTGGAGACATCGTAGGGATGGCGGCCCTGGAGCGGCATCGCCTCGGTATAGGGGAGGATGGGCTGGCTGCCATACGCCTTGTCGCTGGAAGCCACCACAATCCGGCGCACGGTGGGGCTGCGGCGGGCGGCTTCGAGCGTCACCCACGTCCCCTTGACGTTGGTCTCGAAGGTGGAGAGCGGGGCGCGGTTGGCGATCCCCACGATGGTCTGCGCGGCGAGGTGGAAGACGCACTCGACCTCGTACTCGTTCAGCGCGCGCTCCATCGTGGCGTAGTCGCTCACGCTGCCGCGCACCACGCGGATGCGCTCGACTGTGCCGGAGCGCACCAGCGGCGATTGCGGCACGGCGTCGCGGATGAGGCCGACGACCTCGGCCCCGGCCTCGACGAGGGCCTGCGTGAGCCAGGAGCCGAGCAGTCCCGTGCAACCCGTCACCAGCACCGGGCGCTCGCGCCAGAAGGTTGTGTTGATGTCGCTCACCACAGTTTCCACGGCGCACCGGCCTCCCACAGCGCGTTCAACTCCTGCGCCTCCTTGAACGTGTCCATCGAGCGCCAGAAGCCCGCGTGCGGATAAGCGGCGAGTT
>SLSP01000282.1 GCA_007130345.1 Thermoflexales bacterium | reverse complement strand
CGCAGTGGCACGGTCATTGAGAAGAGAACGCGCCGACCGGTCAGCAAAGACTTGCTCTCTGCGGCAAAGGCGTCGGAGGCGTTTTGCTCCCTCTGCCAGCAGCTTGACTATGAGAGTTTGACTTGACCTTTCCGATATTGGACACCCAAAGAGGCATCTCCATGTTGACCACCGCTGCCATGGAAAGCGAGGGAGCACACGCATGATGGAATTGAGTCAGCCTGAGCTCTACCGCAAACTGCTTTCGATCTACCAGCGTGTGCGCCGAAATACGACTGGATCGACTGACGATACCTTAGGCAAGGAATTGGCAAGCCTGTGCGAGTTTGTAAAGCGAGATGGATCGCGGTCTTGGAGAAAGACTTACCTCCGATTTCATCGCTTGATTTCCTTGCACCGGCCAGCTTTTGAGAAAGACCCGAGGTTCATGCTCCCTGAGCAGACCCGGAAACTCGCCAAGCCAGATTCCTCGCGTTCGAACAAAGGTGATGCAAAAGCAGATTTCGATACTGACAAAGCGTCGAGCCCTAGCGCCGCTTCGTCACTGCAGAGCAGGGCCCCGGTCAGCATGGGGATCACCATGATCCCAAGGGCCGGTGGCTTCGCCAATGGCACCAGATTCTGTGGCCTGTATGACCGCTACCCTGATCAGACGGACGGCAGGAAACTTGAAGCGGGCAAGCGTCTCAAGGCTGAGTTAGCCTATTCCAGGCCTGGCAGGCCACTGGTTTCAATTGTCACCGCGGTATACAACAACCAGGAAACCCTGCAGCGATGCATCGACTCGGTTCGAAAGCAGACCTATGACAACATCGAACATATCATCGTCGATGGCGGCAGCAACGAGCCCACGCTTTCTCTGCTACGCCGAAATGCGGCTGACCTAGCCTACGTAGTATCAGAGCCGGACGCCGGCATTTATGCTGCCATGAACAAGGGTATCCAGTTGGCGCGCGGTGACTACGTCTGCCTGCTGAATTCCGACGACTTCTACGAGCCCGAGTTTGTAGAAAGCTGCATCGATGCCGCTCTGCAAAGTGTCTCTGCAGTGGCCATTGTCTATTCCGACTACTATGCCGGTGGCCTACTGCACAAGGCCCAGCCTGTCGATGACGGCTTGCTTTTTGGTCACCTCAATATTTGCCACAACACCTTCCTGGTTTCCAGGCAATGTTATGACCGCATTGGCCCGTACGATGAACATTTCGGAATCGTCAGCGATGCGGTCTGGATGAGACGTGCCTTCCTCGAGGGCATGTGCTTCTGCCGTGTACCAAGACCCTTGTTCACGCTCTCGGACGGCGGAGCTTCCTCCGGGCAGACTGCCGCTGACCGGGAGAAATTCATCCGTGAAATTGTTGAGAGTTACAAGATACTTTTCCCTTTTCTAAGCGACGAGCACGCAGAAAAAATTTACCTGTTCCGCTTCAACCGGAAAAGGGCTGCCGAGCTCATCAAGATCGCCCGTTGCTACGAGAATGTGCCAGAGATTCGTTCGGCGCTACAAAGTTACGTTAGATACTGCTTCCAGGAGCGCCCGAATTTCCATGTTCCGCGGAATGAGAATCCAGGAACGCTCCAGGCCCTCCTGGAGCTAGGGGAGTTGCTTGCGCTGGACCCGAAAAGTTTCAATATCGAAACCAAGCAAGGTTCTTTGACTAGCGTACTCGTACGGGTTGACGATATTCTGGCAAGACGCAAGAACGGTGCAAAAACTACGATCCTGCACTACATCACCGTGTTCTCGGCACCCTCGGAAACTTTTGTCTATGATCTTCTGCAAAGACTGGACACGGAGGACGATCTGGATAACTTTGTGCTTTATGAGCACGCCCTGTTAAGAGAAGAGCGACCATTCAACAAGGCGATCCAGGTATTCTGGAACCATTTCCCTGAACTGATTGGCAAACTTGTCTATCGTTACCTAGTTCAAAAACTGATTCCTGATCTTGTCATCGCCCATTTCGCAATAAACGAAGCAAAATGGTCAAGCCGGGTTCGTGATATCCCGATAACGCTGCCCACCATCAGCATGTGCCATGGCATTGACGTTTTCACCTTGCGCAGCGACAGGGAATACAAGACTTACGTATGCGAGGACTTCGCTAAGAGAGACGACACCGCATTCACGGTAGTATCCGAGTACCTGCGAGGGGAGCTCCTAAGTCATGGCATAAATGCTTCCAAGGTCCATCTCGTCCCGAACTCAGTCAATGATCGTTTTTTCCAACACAGGAAGAAGGACAACTTTTACGATGGCAGCCGGCCTCTCGAGTTGCTTTGCATAGGCCGACTTATCGACTGGAAGGGGCACAGGTTCCTGATTGATGCCCTCGCCGAGTTTGCTCGAAAGTGCACGTCAGCGGTCAAATTGACCCTGGTGTATGCCCGCGGCGAAGATGAACTGGACAACATAAAGGCGCAAATCTATTCCCTGGGCCTCCAGAATCAAGTAATCCTTGAGCCATTTGTGGATTTCGGCAGACATCCTGATTACCTGGGCCGATTCGATTGCTACGTTCACCCTTCCACTTACACCAGTGACGAGCTGAGAAAGTCAGAGACCTTCGGCGTCGCGCTGCTCGAGGCGATTGCCGCCGGTCTTCCCGTTATCACAACCGACGCGGGTGGACTGCCGGAGGTTGTTGGCACTAGCGGGCGGTTTGCGCGCATCGTTCCGCATGCGAATTCTGCGGCGCTGGCAAGTGCCTTGGAGGAGATTTGGCGCGACCGGAGCGCCTTCTCTGACAATCTGGATTTCGCCCGTCAGCGCCTGGAAGAATTCTCAGCCGGCGCCCAGGTTCGACGGCTGAGGAAGGTGATGGCGAATGTTCTGAAGCAACCCTTGCGAGCCGCACTCATCACGACGAGCACGGTGCAAGGTGCAGGCTACGCCGCCTATCGGTTGCATAGTGGGCTGCGTTCCACCTCGGTTCAGCCACATCTTTTTACCACCGTCAGGAACCATGAGTCGGATCAAGACGTGACCGTGGTCAAACACCCAACCAACGACGGTAAACGCTGGTCGGCTTTGCAGCTTCAGCCGAAACCGGGCAAAACGATCTTCACCCTGAACGTTCCACAACTGCGCTCATCGGATTGGCTGGACGCGCTGGCGCCCTTTGATATCATCAATATTCACTGGCATGCCCGTTTTCTCTCGGTTGAGAACATTGCAACACTGACCCACTCAAACAAGCCAGTGGTGCTGACTATTCGAGACATGATGCCCATCTCCGGGGGATGTCATTTCTTCCATGGAT
>SLSP01000437.1 GCA_007130345.1 Thermoflexales bacterium | reverse complement strand
GCACGCCGGTTTGCAGCAACTGCCGGGCGAGCCGGGCCAGTTCGCGCAGATTCCCGGCGTAGAGCGCGGTGAAGGCCACACTCTCGCCGCGCTCCGGGGCCATATCGAGGCCGTCGTTCCAGTCGGCCCCTTCCAGCCGGATGATGTTGTGTTCGCCCACGTTGAAGAAGGCCGTGAGGTGCTGCACGAGCAGATGCTCCAGGATGCTGCCCCGGTACGGCGTCCCGCTGGGGTTGCGGAGGGTGTTGTCGCCATCCCAGGCCGCGTCCACCCGCTGCGCGCGGTGCGTGAAAGCGTCCTGGAAATAGACCTGATCGGCCAGGAGGAAATCCAGGTCGCCGGTGGTGTGGACGTAGAGCAGTGCGGTGAGCAGCGGCCACGCGCCGTGATCCATCCACACGCGGGGGATGTTGTTGCGGTCGGCCTTGAACTCGCCGCCCGCGCCGATGATGGTGGCGTTGCTGCCATCCACGCGCACGCCGGCGAAGTTGTGCAGGAGCGCGGGGCGCACGTCTTCGGTCGTCATCAACAGCAGCGCGAGCAGGTCTTGCCAGAGGTCGCGCCAGCCGCGCCCGCCCCGCCCGTAGTCGTGATAGGGCAGGAAGGAATTGCCGCACCAGCGGCGCAGCGTGGGTTGGAGCGCCACCCAGCGCATCCAGGCGTCGAAGCGCGCGTCGCCCGTCGTCACGGCGAAGGTGTCCAGCCGCTCCGCCCAATCCGCCTGGGTCTGCGCCAGCCACGCGGCGAACCTGTCCGCGTCGCCGTAGCGGTCAAGCAGGGCATCGGGGGCTTCGCCGTTTTCCAGCACCGCGAGGATAAGGACGTAGGCGTGGCTTTCGCCCGGCGCGAGCATAACCTCGCCGAAGCGCAGGCCGCCGAGGGCCTCGTAGCCGTCGATCTCCGCGCCGAGCGGGACGCCGGGACGCGCCTCCAGCACGGCGGCGGGCCAATCCAACGCGCCGCCCTCGCCGATGAAGTCTTCGACGATGGGGAAGAACGCCTCCGGCGCGCTGCCGTCGCTTTCAACGCCCAGGACGGCGTAGGTGAGCGTGTTGACCGTGTGCCCGCGCTCGTCGAAGGAGAGGGTGGGCTTGACCAGGACGCCGCAGCGGTGCGTGCAAATCCGGTGCAGCAGCGCGGTGACGTGGCGATGGTCGCGCAGGTTGTCGGCGGAGCGCCCGTAGAGCGGGATCGCGGCGGTGGGGGTGAGGGTGAGGGGCCGGTCGCCGGTGTTGGTCAGCGTGACTTGCATCAATTCGACGTGACCCGCACTCAGCGGGACGTGATCCGCGCTTGCCGGGACGAAGTTGACGATCTCGGCCTGCACGCCGAGCGCGGCATTGCTCCGCGTGACCTTGTGCCAGAGCAGGCCCGCTCTGAGCGTGACGGTTTCCTCCCCGGCGAGGCCGGCGGTTTGCGCCGCGCTGTTCCCCGTCGCAGACCAGACGCGGCCCTCGGCGGTGCGCAGCCAGAAGTTGCGCGCTGCCCGCGAGGTGTGCAAGTCCTCCACCGAGACCGGCGGCAGCAGGAAGCTGTTCTGGCCGGTCTTCGCGTCGCCGTGGAGCGTCGGCGTGATGGCGGACGTCATCCCCGCTGCGTTGACCAGCGGGAAGTAGAGATAATTCGTTTGGTGCGGATTGTGCAGGACGAAATCGCCGTTGGAATTGGTGAATTGCCAGGGGTCGGGTTGTTTCATGGGTATCCTCGGTAATGGGTTAGGGGATAAAGGGGGGATCATTCTCTGATAATCAGCAGGGTCACGGACTCGGCGGGGAGGGTGAGTTGCGCGCCGCTGGTGAAGGCCCAGTCGTCCAGGCGCTCGGCGAACGTGGTCGCATCCAGCCGCCAGAGTTCGGCCTGGGCCGGGGCCTGGCCGCGCGCGACCAGCGGGCGGGTGATGGCCTCATCCGCCAGATTGACGAGCATCACCGTGAGCGCGCCATCGTCGCGGCGGGCCGCGTAGACGCCCACATACGCGACATCGGAGGCGGCGTAGACGCGCTGGCTGCCGAACTCGCGGTAGAGGCGGTAGGTGTAGTAGGTGGGGCGCGGCTCGGAGCGGGCGAAGATGCCGTAGCCGCCGATGCTAGGATGGCTTTGGAGCGAGAAGTAGTTGACGATGGCGACGTTCTGGTTGATCATCCGCCCCAGGCAGTCGGCCCACCAAATGGCGTTGAGGTGCGAGTCCGGCGTGGCCTCGCCGCCGATGGCGTTCGACCAGTGGGAATTGACCTCGGTGATGGCGATGGGCAGGTCGCGCCCGGTGGTCTCCTGGATCAGGCCGCGCAGGTAGGGGATGATGGCGTCCCATTCGACGGAAGTTTCGCGCAATTCGGGGATGGTCGCCGCGCGCCCACCCTGGCCTTGCGGGAAGGGGTAGCGGTGGATGGAGACCACGTCCACCAGATCGCCGTTAGCCTTGAGAAATTCCGTCATCCAGTCCAGGCCAAAGGGGTCTTTGGGCGTGCTGGCGAGGTCGGGGCCGTACTGGTGCAGCTCCGGCCCGATGAGCAGGATGTCGGGATCGACGGCCCGCATCGCCTCGGCGATCTCGCGCCACTCGGCGTTGAAGCGCTCTACGCCATAATCGGGTATTGCGTGGCGGGTCGCGTAAAGCGTCGGTTCGTTGCCGATGCCCCAATAACGGATGCCGTAGCCCTGCTCCACGTTGGCAGAGTGGACGAGGGCGGCGGCCTTCTCTGGCGTGCCGTTGTGCAAGCGCGCGTTGAGGCTCACCTCCGCGCCGAGTTGCTCCGCCAGCAGCACAAACTGATCGAGGTGGTACGGCTGGATATCGTTCTCATCGCCCCACTCGCCGCCGGGATAGCGCACCATCGTGATCCCGGCCTCTTGCGCCAGGGGCAGCGTCCGCTCGGTGATAATGGCCCAGGGGCCGTGGTTGACGCCGTAGATGTAGGGGCTGATCTCGCCCAGGGATTGCGTGGCATCGACGTAAAAAGTATCGGGCTCTGCCGTTGGCGGGGGCGCGGTGCCGCAGGCGGTCAATAGCAACAGTAACAATAACATCTTGCGACACAAATTTGTCATAGTGTGGTCTCCTGGAGATTGCAGATGGCAAAATGGCGGTTGGAACGTTAATACCTCTCAGGTGAGGGGCCGGCCACGAATTTTCACGAATACACGAATAAGTCTCCTGAAAAAAGTCCTAAAATCCGATTTTTCCACACGCGACCTACTACCTATATGAAATTCGCACGCGAAAAATCTATATCTAGTATCAACTTTCTAAAAAATCGGATTTTTAG
>SLSP01000511.1 GCA_007130345.1 Thermoflexales bacterium | reverse complement strand
TGAAGCGGCTATTCTACATGCACAGAGAGCCGCAAAAGTTTATTGGGAAATGGGGGAATTATGGAAATCATCCACCGCAACTCTTTGGACATGCCTTTTCTATCTGTGGCAAGGAAATTTTAACACGGGTGTAGAACCATGTGAAAAAATCATCCAACTCGCAGGAGATATAGGTGACCCTCACATGATGGCTGAGGGAAGATTGGCGCTAGGCTGCATGCAACACCGGCTCGGTATTTGGAATGAGGCCACCTTACATTTACAGAAGGCTATTGAACTACACATAAATGTCTCCGATTACATTGGACAAGTAGAAGCAAATGGTGAACTAGGGTTATGCTATCTGCGACAAGGCCATCTGGAACAAGCCCTCAGCGTCCTCGAACCAGCCCATCAGCTTATGCAGGACAAGAATCTCGTCGGGCATCAAAGCATCCCCTGTCTGATCGGCTTGACTGCTGCTTATCTGGCCTCTGCCGAAGCGGACAAACCACAGCAGGGCGCGTGGTTGAAAAAAGCCGCGCGGATGTGCCGGGCGGCCCTTAGACAAAGCTGCACTTGTCGCCCCTGGTTGCCGCACGCGCTCCGTCTGCAAGGGCAGTACGAATGGCTCAAGGGCAAAACACAGAAGGCGCAGCGGCATTGGCAAGAAAGCCTCGAAATCGCCACCGAGATGGGCGCGCGCTACGAAGCCGGTATGACCCACCTGGAAATGGGCCGCTACCTGCGCGACCGCGTCCACCTGGAGCAGGCGCGGGACATCTTCGCCGCGCTGGAAGCCAAATGGGATTGGGCGCAGGCGCAATCGTTGTTGGAGCAGTAGATAACGACGGTGAACGCGGGGGGGGCCCCGTCTGTCATTCGCTACCGGCGCGGGCGGCGCTGCCACCGGCAAGGGCTTCTTGCAACGCTTCGGCATCAGCCACGACGACAACTCCGCGCAGGACACGGACAACGTCGCGCGCGTGGTCAAGGAGAGCGGGGCCAGCCGGGTAAAATCCTTCATCAATGAGACGCAAGCGAACAGTACGGATACCCACACCAACCAGGGCGCAGGTCAATTCGCGGCGCGGGCTGCTCGCGCTGTATATGGCGGCGGTTGTTTTATATTGGGCTTCGATGTACTTGTACGTGCCCACGCTGTCAGTCTACGCGGCGACGAAGACGGATAATCTGGCGCTGGTGGGCATTGCGCTGGCGCAGTACGGCCTCTGGCAGGCGGTGATCCGCTTCCCGTTGGGGATCGCGGCGGACTGGGTGGGGCGGCGCAAACCGTTCATCCTCGCCGGGTTTGCGCTCGCGGGGCTTGGCGCGCTGTGGATGGGGCTGAGCGATTCGATCAACGGGTTGCTCGTGGGCCGGGCGATCACCGGCGTCGCGGCGAGCGTGTGGGTGCTGCTGGTGGTGGCCGTCAATAGCCAGTTCCCGCCAGAGGACGCGGTGCGCATCACGGCACTGATCTCCGGCATCAATTCCGTCGCGCGGATGCTCGCCACGAGCGTCACCGGCGCGTTGAACGCCTGGGGCGGCTATCCGCTCGCCTTCTTTGTGGCAGCGGGGACAGCGGCCGTGGCGCTGCTGACAATGGTGGGCATCCGCGAACCGGCGCGCCCGCCGAAAGCGCCGTCGCTCGGCAGTTTGGGGAAGCTGATGACCCGGCGAGACGTGCTCGTGCCGTCGCTGCTCTGCGCTGTGGCGCAATTTGCGATTTGGGCGGCATCGTTCACCTTCACACCGATCCTGGCGCAGACCCTGGGTGCATCGGATGGCACGCTGAGCCTGCTGACCAGTATGAACATTGGGCTGGTGATGCTCGGCAGCTTTGCGACGTCGGCGGTTGCCAAACGGGTGAACGCACGGGGGATCGTCGTATCCACCTTCAGCGTCATCACGCTCTCGATGGGGATGTTGACCTTCGCCCGGTCATTGCCGCTGGTTTTCATTGCGCAGGTGTGCTTTGGGCTGGCGGCGGGGATCAGCTATTCGGTGCTGATGGGGTTGAGCATCCGCGACGTAGACGAGACGCAGCGCGCCACGGCGATGGGGCTGTTCCAGGCAGTCTACGCGATTGGGATGTTTGCCGGGCCGTGGTTCAGCGGCATTCTGGCAAATGGCATTGGCATCCAACCGATGTTCGGCGTGGTAGGAGTCGTGTGCCTCATCATCGGGCTGATGGGGACGCGGCAACTTGCAGAGAAGTAACACACACGGCGGCGGCGTAGCGGATTTTACGGAAAGCGTCACGACGTTTCATTCATTCTCCTTGTAACGTTGGATTCCCATAGCGCAACAAAATGATATCGCCGGCGACGGTGTAGTGCAAAGTCGGCGTTTGGGGCACGCCCGCGTTAACGGCCCACGCCTTGACACCGTCAGTGACGTGGCGGCTGGCGTCGGAGACGGTGACGAAGCCCTTACCCTCGAAGTCGGCTTTGCCGGCGAGGGCTTCGAGGAAGTAGTAGGTGAAGACGCTGCGCTGCTCCGCCGGCCATTCCCACGATTGCTGCCCCTGTTTGCACGAGGCCAGTACCGCCATCCCTGCGGCTTCCTCGAAGACCCGGCGGATGAATTCCGGCGTCATCGTGGGTTCGGCCTTGCCGATGGATGCGCCGGAGTGGCAGGCATCCAGCACGATGACTTTGGCATGTGCGGGGGATTGCTCGATGATCTCGCGCACATCCGCCATCGCCAACGCAGTGTGCTTGAGCGCGGCGAGCCGCGTATCCCGCGCCAGGAGGTAGCTTTCGCCGCCTTCGGCCTTGCCGTGCCCGCTGAAGTAGAAGAGGAGCACGTCGTCCTCATCGGCGGCCTGCGCGACCGTGGAAAGCTCTGCCAGAATATTGGCCCGCGTGGGCAGATGCTCCGGCGTGGCGTCGGTGAGCAGGCGCGCGGCCTGGTAACGCCCGGTGAGCGCTTGCTGGATGGCGATGACGTCATCCACGCAGACGTTGAGGCTGGCAATGTAGGGGTCTACATAGTGGTTGACGCCGACAAGCACGGCCCAGGCTTTGCCTCGGCCATAAACCCCGTCCTTGGTTATTGTGCCACCCTGCCCCTTGGTATTCTGTTCTGCGAAGGTCCTATGCAGCGTAGGCGGAACGGGTACATCAAAAGTGAATTGATCGAGTTCAGGAATTGATGTTACCTCGAAAGGACATCTATCCTCAACGGTTTCAGTGGTGAGTAAAAACCTTTCCTCATCGGATAAAGCTCCTGCTTGTATCATCTGTTCGATATGCTCTTTTGCATACCAAAACAGAACCTTGTGTA
>SLSP01000381.1 GCA_007130345.1 Thermoflexales bacterium | reverse complement strand
GGGCGGGTATTGACCAGCCAGGAACCGGACATTATTCGCCATCCGGGAGCTATTTTTTCCCAGCCGGGCTTACTCTGGTATTACGGTTTTGGCGGTGAAACGCTGAAAACCTACGACAGCATGCAGCGTGAGGGCATTCCCCATAAAACCCGATTATTTTCGACGGTCTGCTCTAATAAGCGCCAACGCCACACCCTGCACAGCCAGCGTTACCGCTTCACCCAGCGCTTACAGCAGGCGGTGCCAGAACTGGATCGCTTTGGTCATGGAGTGCGCCCCATGCGGGACAAAGCCGAGGCGCTGGATGCCTATCGTTACCATCTGGCGATTGAAAATCATATTGCCCCGCATCATCTGACCGAAAAACTCACGGATGCGTTTCTTGCTGGCACCTTGCCGTTTTATATCGGCTGTCCGAATGCCGCTGATTATTTTCCGGCCGAGAGCTTTATTCCCCTAGATCTCTATGACTACCCCGCCGCCGTGGCGCGTATTCGCCAGGCGCTGGATGCCGACGAATACACCCAGCGCTTACCGGCCATTGTTGAGGCGCGCCGCCGGGTGCTGGAAGAGCATAATTTATTTGCCGTGCTGGCGCGGATTATCCAGGCCGCCGGCTCGCCGCAATCGGGGTCGGGTGGGGTGATCCGCAGTCGTCGCGCTTATTGGCGGCAGCACCCGACCGATCGCTTGGCTGGCCTGGTCGTTAAAGGCCGCCTGCGACTCAGCGGCTGGTGGCAGACGCTGAGCCGATGATGCAGTAGGGGCAGTTCGCGAACCGCCCCTACACAATGATCATCGATCATCAGGGCGAACCAACAGTGATACCGTGTAGCCCATCGGCCATCCTATGATGTCGGGCAACGCTGCGCTTTTGCCCGACCTACTGTTTTGGTTCACTTTCTCGGCTCAACCGAGCAATGGTTTGATCGCCACGGGCGGCTAAATCATCTAGACGTTCAATCTGTGCATCCAGTTTTGGTAACGCTTCGCGACGATAGCGCGACACTTCATCAATCGCGCCCAGCACATCCTCGAAGGCCGCTTCCAGTTGTTCCATATCCAGCATGGTCGAGGCCGAGCGGGTTTGAATTTCCACCCCTTGGCTGCGCAACGCCTTGGCCGTACCGGCGATCAGATCTGAGGTAGTGGTGTTCAGCGATTCGATTTGATCCAGCACCAGGCGTTGATTAGCCAGCGCCAAGGCCGTGCTGACCGCGACGGTTAAGGCCGATACCGTGACATTCAGCGCCCGATCCACCCCACGGATCAATTCACGATTATTGCGAATAATCACTTCCAGCGCCAAAACGCCTTGCTGGCTGACCGCAAGCTGCTGTTGCAAATCGACGATGCGCTGCCGCAGTGGAAACAGCAATTCCTGTTCGATAAAAGCCTGCCGTTCTGAATCCTCGGTGCCGGTGTCCAGCGTGGCAACCAAGCGCTCGTCAATCAGCCGCCCCAGCTCAATCTGCCGTTGCAACTGGCGGCTCAGGGTGTGCAGCAGCGCTTGATCATCGCTGAGGGTGAGATTATCGCGGCGCAAACGGTCACGACCGGCCTCAAGATCGTGGATGATGGCATCGATGGCCGCTTGGGCACTCTCAAATTTATTAAAATACCGCTGCAAGCGGGTGCCGACACCGGGGATCAAGGATAAAGCCCGCGCTATCCTACGCTCGGATAAATCATGGTGGCGTGGGTCTAGGGATTGCATTTTGCCGCGCAGTTCAAGCAGCGACTTGGCGACCGGCCCGCCGTCATCGCCCTGATGCGCCAGTTGGCGAATCGGGGTTTGTAACAGGGCGCTGCGTTGCGCCGCCTGACGCTGGATTTCCAGACCCATGCTGTCAATGGCCTGGCGTTGCTGGTTGGCATGGTCAGCGCTTAATGCCAGGGTATCGCGCACAAAAGCGTCTGCCATCTCAGCTAATTCGGGATCGCTGGCCGGAGCCGTTGCAACGACTTCGCGCTCGAGGTCTTCAAGCGGCGGTAGCGACAGGTTTAGGCTAGAACTGGGTGGGGTAGTGGGTTTGATATCAGTCACAATAGTATCCATCGTCTCGGTTAGGTCAATCATCACGCCCATAAGACGGTACCCGTTCACTGAAGCGGCGTAAATCATGCAGCGCCTGATCGGCAGCGACTGAGGCTTGAGGGCGTGCGGTTTCAATCGCCGATACCGCCACAGCGGTATCATCCAGTGCCGTCAAGGCCGCTTCGATACGGCCCGCCAGTTCCCGCAGCCGTTGTTCCGTCGTCGTCACCAAATCCAGCCGCCGTTGTAAGGCATCGCGTTCCTCAGTCGCTAAACGCTCCCCTTCACGGCTGAGGCGGCGGCGGACAAACTCAGCGTCAATGCTCAGAGTACCATGAGCCAGCGAAGCCATGGTGTGTAAATCATCGACCGCACTGCGACATACTTGCATGACTAGGGTTATGGCGCGTTCAAAAGTCATTTCTTGCGGATCAAATTTACTGGCAATGACCGCATTGACATGGCGATAACGGGTATAAATCCGGTCAGCGGCTAAAGCCAGATCGGGGCGTTGTGCCGTGAGCAAGCGTTGTTTGCTGGCACACAGCGCCAGCACAATCTCATCAGCATCCGCTGGGGGATGTTGGGGGTTGAGGGTGTGCAGCCCGGCTTCTTGTTGGTGACGGTTTTTAGCCGCCCGGCGTTTGGCGGCGGCGCGTTGGCGTTGTGCTTGGCGCTGGCGGCGCGTTTGAGTGGTTTGCCAGCCTGACCAGCGCCGTTCTACATACAGGCTAATGGGTATGGCCAGCAGCCCGACCAGCCAGCCGAACAGGCTGGGATTAAATCCACCCCCGAACAGGCCGCCGAATAGGGATAGAATCAATAGCACCACTGAAATAAACGGCAACATCAGCCCATAACGCACCACGACCTGCCAACGGCGAGGAGGATCATACGGCAAGGCGAGACGTGGATTCAGCATACCGATGACCAACCACGGCGTGCAGGTAATCAGCAGTCCGTAGGCAAAACCTTGTAAAAAGCTAAACATAGCGATTGTAATACTAAGCGTCTGCAAATAAGCGTGGGCATCATAGTACAATACCCACGCCACAATCTGGGGTGGCGATGTCATGTACCTATTGAAAAAGGCTAACCGTCTTGTATCGCTTAATCGGATTGTTAATGTTGTGGCTGGCCGTTGCGGTTCATGCTCAAGCCGATAGCCGCTGGTTATTGGTCGATACCCAGACACGGGTATTGAGTGTAATGGAAGCCGATCAGCCGTTAGCGC
>SLSP01000451.1 GCA_007130345.1 Thermoflexales bacterium | reverse complement strand
GCGATGGCCCTCATCGGCGCGGGGTTCAGCGTGCGCGCCTCGTGGCCCGTCCACACCGAAAGCGAGCACTCGCTCCACCAGGCCAAAAAGAACGCGGCGCGGAGCACCATCCTGCTCGTCTGCCGCAAGCGCGAGCGCCGGGAGGGTGCGGAGGCCATCTGGTGGGACGATCTGGCCCCCCGCGTCCGGGAGGTGGCCCGCGAGCGGGCGGCGGCCTTCAACGCGCAGGGCATCACCGGCGTCGATCTCTACCTGAGCACCTTCGGCCCGGTGCTGGCGGTGATCTCGGAGCGCTGGCCCGTGTTTACCCGCGAGGTGGATGAGAAGACGGGGCAGCCGCGCCCGCTGCGCCCGGAGGTCGCGCTCGACCTGGCCCGCGAAGAGGTGGTGGCCTTGCGCAAGCGCGGGCTGCTCCTGGGCCGCGACATCGCCTTCGATCCCCTCACCGATTGGGCCTTGATGGCGTGGGACACCTTCCGCGCGGCGCGCTTCCCGGCGGATGAGGCGCGCAAACTCGCGCTGGCGCTGGGGCTGGATTTGGATGGCGACGTCATCGCCCGGCGCGTCGTCGGCAAGCGCTACAGCGACGTGGCGCTCCAGCAGCCCAAGCAGCGGCGCGTGCGGGGCGGCGTCGATCCCGACGCGACGACGTTCGACGCCTGGCTCGACGCGCTCCACACCGCGATGCTGGTCTACGTCGAAGATGGGGCGGGCGCGTGCGAGGCGTTCCTCAAGAAAGCGGAGCTGCTGGAGGATAGCACCTTCAAGGCGGTGGTGCAGGCGTTCCTCAACGCCGTGCCGCGCACGCGGGTCAAGGGCAGCTTCGCGCGCCCGGAGGCGGCGGCGCTCGATGGCATCCGCGCGGCCTTCTTCCCGGAGCTAGACCTCCCGCCGGAAGGAGACGCAGCGGAGCCCGTCCCGATGCAGGAGCGGCTGTTGTGAGTTAAGACTTCCGAAGTCTGTACCCATTCAGGTGATTTGCACGAGGAGCGTTTGATGAACAGCGGTGCGACATTCAAAAAATTTGATCTGCATTTACATACACCGGGAGAAGGGCAGTATTTCACAATGCCCAGTTGTGAAAGTGTGCCTTCAACCCCGGAGGAAAAACTGGCGTTTGCGCGACGGTATATCCGGCAAGCGCGGGAAGAAGCAGGGTTAGACGCGATAGCCATCACCAATCACAACGATACGAGCTGGATTGACGCCTTCCGGCAGGCAGCGCGGGGCCTGTATGGGGACACCTTTGTGGTATTTCCCGGCATCGAGATTGCGGCGGCTAGCGGAAGAAACTCCATCCACATTCTGGCGATTTTCCCCGAAGATGAACCGGTCGAGACGTTGGAGCGGTTCCTGGATGACGACTTAGGCTTGACGCCTGACCGGCGATTTCACAATCCCCAACCCGGGGATGACAACGCGCAGATGCAACCGGCGCCATGTGACAAGAGTTTTACCGACGTGGTCGAGGCGATTGACGCGCGTGGCGGCGTAGCCATCGCGGCGCATGTGTTTAGCCACAACGGCTTGCTGGATTCGAGCGAGAATTGCGGGCTGTCAAGAGAACAACAATTTTGTTGTGAGAAGCTCCTCGGCGTACAGATTAACAAGGGCTGCATTGAAGAGTTAACCAAGTGGCAGCGAGAGGTGGTGACCAATCAGAATCCAAAATTCAAGCGGGCTTCGCCCATCGCCTGCCTCAATGCCTCGGATGGGCGTCGGCTTGAAGATGTGGGGACCCAGTTCACGTATATTAAATGCGAGCGCCCGACCTTTACCGCGCTGAAACACGCTTTACTCGATCCACAGGCGCGGATACGGTTGCAGGGTAATCCGCCGCCAAAACCGGCGTGCTATCTATCGGCCCTGCGCTTGCCCAAACAGGATGGGTTTAATACCACCGGCTTCTTGCGCGACGTCGACGTAGAATTTAACCCGCGTCTGAACTGCATCATTGGCGCCCGGGGCGCGGGGAAATCCGCAGTGATCGAGCTAATACGCTATCTCTGGGAGCTAGACCCCCTACAGCCTGAAGATATAGGGGCGTTTCAGCAAGTTTTCCTGCCGGAAACTGGCCGGGCAGCACTTGAAGTGGTCAAAGCGGATGTGACGTATCGCCTGGTGCGGCAGGGACGTGAGCCTACGCAAGTCGAGCGCCGGGAGACCGACGAGTGGGTGGCGACAGAACTGCGTCCGAAACAGCTTCTTCAATTACAGTTGTATGGGCAAAAGGAAATTCTCTATACCTCAAAGCACGTCAGTTCGCAACTGGAGCTTTTGGATCGCTTTGTTGGGGAAGCTCTGATACAACACCAACGTGACCGTGATGCCTTGTTGATCGAACTGCGTCGCAACCGCGAAGCGATTCTTGTCGAGTATGAGCGTATCAAGCAGCGAGAAGACCGGCTTAGTGATCGGGCGCGGATTGATGAACAACTGCGCCAATACCATCAACTGGGCATAGAGGCATCGTCACAGACCAAGCGGCTTTATGACCGCGCGACACAATTGTGGGAGGAATCGCTCACACAGTTGACGCAATCCGACAAAGCGCTTGAGGATGCGCGGCGTCGCGTGACCCCATCGGAAGTCCAGTTGAGCGAAGAGGACTATCCATCCTTTTCCCACGTCGATACGCTGCGATGGCTGAAAGGTCGGATGCAACGCTTGAGGCAAGACCTGGAAACGATCTGGCAGAGGGTCGAAGCCACGTTAGCCGAGGCGCACAGCGACATCAAGCAGGCCAGGGAGGCGTGGGATCAAGAGCAACAGGCTTTCGAGACGCAGTATCGCCAGGCTTTGAGCAAACTCCCCAATTTGTCGCCGGATGGCGTCTTGCGTCTGGAACGCGAACGGGCAGAACTTGAGCGGTTAGATCGGGAGATCGAAAAATCCCGGCAAGAGATGGCGCGATTATTTGACGTGCGGCGTGGATACCTGCGGGATTTGATATGCAACGCCGAGGAGCAATTCCGTCTGCGGCAGACAAAGGCCGGGGATATTACCGGGCGTCTGCCGCGTGTGCGCATCACGGTGGAACAGGGCCGTGATGAAGCCTGGTTACGCGAATTGTGGGAGCAATATCTACGCGGGAGCCGTTTGCGATCCCATGATTACGATACCCTGTTGAAAATCCAGGTGCCCAATCTCTTGCCCTTGCTGGCCTTAGTTGAACAAGCTGCGCAAGAAAAGCTCCTTGATCCCCCGCTTTACGAGGCATGGTTGCCCAAACAAGCTGCCGCCACCTTGCTCCCGCCCGATGCTTTGAAGCAATTGG
>SLSP01000400.1 GCA_007130345.1 Thermoflexales bacterium | reverse complement strand
GCTGAGTTTGGCGAGTTCGACGGCCAGCGGGTTCTTGTCCACGCCGTAGATGCAGCGCTCGACGACGCGCCGCCGCCAGTGGTTGAGGTCGCTTTCTGCCGCGCCCTCGGCGTCGTCCGCTTCCACATGGGGATCGGTGGCGAGGACGCGGGCCAGGTAGTCGGTGGCTTCGACCAAGAAGTGCCCGCTGCCCATCGCGGGATCGAGTACCCGGAGATTGAGCACCGCATCCACCAGGTCTTCGTCGGTACAAACCGCGCCATTCTCGCCCCGCCATTTTTCGACCAGCGGGCCGAGGGTCTGCTCGACGATGTAGGCGACGATATACTGCGGCGTGTAGTAGGAACCGGTGGCCTTGCGCTCGCCCTTGTCGGTCTCCAGGTAGACTTCGCCCTCGGCGCGGCGCGCGGCGATCTTCGCGCCTTTGGGGGCTTCGGCTTCGGGCATCCATCGCTCGCCGTTGCCATTATGTACCGCGACCATCGGCACAGTGGCGAGACGCGGCTGGTATTCCAGCAAGCCCTCGTAGATGGAACCGAGGTGCCGCACGTTGAGCGTGCGATAATCCACGAATTCCTTGACGCCCTCGGCGTTCTTCCGGCGGCAGAGCAGGTCAATCGCCTGGGTGAACGCCTTGTCGCCCACGGACATCGCTTTCAGGAACAGATGCTGTTGCGGATCGAAGAGGCCGCCGTTGTAGCGCGGTACGCCGGTTTCAGCGTTGAACCGCAGATCGGCCCCATCAATGAGACGAAAGAGGTTTTTGAGGCGCGCGTAGACCGCATCGCTGTGCGTGCCTACGAACTCACCTGCATCCAGCAGCCCGGCCACATCCTGCTTGAGTTTGGCGAGGCTATAAGCGCTGCGATAGCGCGGATTGTCCACAGGCAGCAGTCCCCGGCTTTCGCCGTAGAGGACAAAGAGCAGCCGGTAGAGCAGATACAGGCTGTTGTCGTAGATGGCGCGCAGGTCTTCGGCAGTCAGGGCATTGGGCGCGTAATCGAGGAAGCCCTGTATCAACAATTCGAGGGCGCGATAGGCGTTGGCCTGCAAATCCTCTTCGAGCGCGAGCGCGTAGGCGGCACTGCCGGCCAGCACGTCATCCAGGAAAATACGGCCCTGGGCGTCGGGCTGGAAGGCGGCCTGCCGGAAGAAGAGGTAGAAGTAGCGAATAGCGGCAGGGACTTGTCCTGAGCTTGCCGAAGGATCATCCTGCTCCAGTAGCGATAGCAAATCCACCTCGTAATAAATGTCGAGGCGGTAGCTGGTCTCGCGGTGGACGAGCCGCCAGACGCGGCCATTGGAGAGAACGCCCCAGGTCAAGCCCGTGATCTTGAGGTAGTAGTCGATTTGGAAGCTCGGATTTTGGCGGTCGAAGGAGCTTCCCTCGCCCCGCTGCTTCTTGCTGAGATGCACGTCCCACTGCTTGACCTCGCCGACGGCCAGCGCGTGCCGAGCGTACTCGTCGGTCTTCTGGATCGCGGCGGCGGCCTGACGGGCGGCCTCGGTGGGAAAGAAGACATAATCGGGCTTGCGGATGTGCTTCTCCAAGCCGGGCACGCGAGCTTGTGTTTCAAAGACGTGCCCCAAACACTCGAAAATGGGCTTGAACCAGTGTTCCTCAAGCTGATCCTCACTGTAGTAGTCGAGGTGGTCGCCTTCGCGCGCGTATAGCCCGCGCAGCCAGATGTAGAACGCGGCGACCTCGTCGCGCGCGGCATCCCACCGGGGATCGCGGGGCAGCAGGTGATCGAGATAATGGTCGGAGAAGAGGAACTGGTTGTGATAGGGATCGACTATTGTGAGAGGGAGTTGAGTCGGATTTTGGTCTTGGGTCATCGGGCCTCCTGGATTGCGAGCAGGGTTGTGCTGTGACGGTTCGCTGCCACGTTGACACGCGGGGGCGGGGCTTGTTATGTTCTGTAACAAGGTCAGTATAAGATAAGATGGAAAGAAGGGCAAGTCTGGGGGCGCGTAAAGGCCGGAAGCTGAGGAGCTTCCGGCCCGTGTATGAGAAGGATCGGCTAACGGTAGGGTCTAGGCGCACAAAGAATGCAACACAGCCGCGTCGCTTGCAACGTCTCGACGATAGCCTCGGCCACGCCGCGCGCGGTGCCTGTCCAGGTTGCATAGACAATGAGAATGTGATTTGCCGTAGTTACTTCCCACACAAAAATGTGTTGCGCCTCAAGACTAAAATGTTACGTTTACGGATACCGCTGCCCTTCCGGCCCCTGATAGCGGCGATATTTGGTCGTCCGCCGGGTCTTGTCTGTCGCCTGAATCGCTTGCATAGGACAGAAATTGTAGCAGCGCATACAGAAGATGCAATGGTCGAGAAAGTGCGCCTGCCCGTCGCGCAGCTCCCAGCTTTGCGTGGGACAGTGCTGCGCGCACCAACCGCAGCCGGTACACGTCTCATCGGCAGAGAAGCGCGCCAGCATCTTGGCCTCGAAGGTGCTGTAGCCCCACCGTTGCAGCGCGCCGCCAAGCCGCCCGATGATGTCCGCGCCCTGGATGTGGCGCTCGCGCGCGTGGATGCGCTTGGCCAAGCGTGTCACGCGGCGCGTCGCCCGCTCCAGAAAGCGCGGGACGCGCTCCGGCGGGGTCACGGGCAAAACATCCATCTTGGGGATGAAGAAGTTGTTGGGCATCAGCACGTTGGCGCACAAGAAGAGCCGGTAGCCCCGGCGGGTGAGCGGTTGGGCAGCGTACCACGCCGTATCCCCAGCCCAATAACCGGCGGTGGTGATGGCGAACAGAGGTTTATCCGCCGCCGGGAGTTGTTGCAGATAGTCACGGAACACCGGCGCGGCGAACGAGCTATGCACCGGAAACGCGATGCCGACCGCGTCCCAGGCCGCCACGTCGAGTTGCGTGGCGGGTGTGTCCTCGCACGAGAACGCCGTCACGTCGTCGCCGAGCGCGCGGAGTTGTTCCGCCAGGCGTTGCACCACCCAGGCGGTGTTGCCTGTACCACTGAAGTAAATCAGGCCTACGTTCATTTTAACCCTCCTTTCCTTTCCAGACTTCCGAAGTCTAGTCAGCAAGTTGCACGCCTTGTGTTGATACCAGGGCCTGCCGGAGCCAGACTTCGGAAGTCTGGAAGTCTAGTCCACCGCCCGTAGCAGCGCCTCCACACTTGAACAGTTGCTCCTTTAGCTGATAAACCATTTTAGGGGCGCGGAATTTCCGCGCCCCTGAAGGATGCTAACACGGCGAGCGCTTACCGTACCGGGATGAAGCCCTCCGCAGCGACGATGGCCTGCCCCGCATCGCTGAAGATGAAGTC
>SLSP01000195.1 GCA_007130345.1 Thermoflexales bacterium | reverse complement strand
TTCTAAAAAATCGGATTTTTAGGGTGCTTTCAGTAGCGTCATAGGTGAGTGCCGCAGGCGGGTAGACTCAGTAGATCGAAGTGTAAGACTCAAGCCCCGGTCTTGGAGACGCCGAGGTTTTTCGATTTACTGAGACCGGTGCCGTAACCCGCGCGCGCTTACCACACCTGAGAGGCATCAGTCAGTTCATCCTCTGGCTCTTCCGCTGGATCGGTCGCAGCTTCTCGCGCCGCTTCCGGTTTTGAAGAGGCACCGGGCTGTGCCGCGCGCATCCGCTCAATCATCTCGTTCATCTTGAGATTGATCTGCTCTAGCGCGGAGAGCACCTGCGGGCGCGCATTTTCCATCGCTTGCTTGCTGGCCTCGCGCGCGTTGCTGACCGCTTTCTCGGCCTCATCCCGCACTTTCTGGCCCTCTGACGAGCGCGCTGCGTCATCGACAGCCTGGGCCACCGAACCGGCCATCTTCTCCAAGCCCTCGCGCATCTGCTGGACGTAGTCTTGTGTCGCCTCATCCTGCCACGCCGAATCGAAGGCAGCAGCGATGCTCTCGCCCAGGCGCGCAAACTGCTGCCCGACCTCGGCCCAAGAGTCCTGCGCCGTGCCGGGCTGGTCATCGAAACTTGGCTTTTCTTCTGTCATAGTCTTCTCCTTAATTACCGGCGCTTACCGGCTTGGTGCATCTTCAGCAGCATGACCAGCACGCTGCCGAACATCGTGAAGAACGCCAGAGAAACTTTGGTCACGTCCACAATCGGCTCAACGCAGACGCCTTCTGGCCCGATGATGATGGCGGCTATGGCACGGCCCGCGCCGCCACCGCCGCCCCCACCTCCGCCGCCCTCGCCCATTGGCTCGGCGGCCTCAGCTTCGGCGGATTCCGTGGCAGCGGCCTCATCTGCTGGCCCGATGCCGTAACCGTAACCCAGTCCCATCCCCACGTTCATCTCTGAGGCCGTGATGACGGTGTAATCGCCAGACTGGATCGGTTCGCCGAACACGGCGCGCGCGCCGGTCATCTCCAACAGCTTTTCCAGCAGAGCGCGGGCTTCTTTTACACTTGTAACGGACTCCAACAACATTCCTTGAACTATTTTGCTCATTTCATTACTCCTTAGGGTGTGTTTCCAATGAGTTGAATTGGGCAGTTAATGGGTAATCCGCCATTCGTAAATCACGCATTACGGATTACAAAAACCTCAACCGAAATGAAACATACCCAAATCAATAACCTGTCGTAGGGCGATTGTATCGTTTTGAACCGCTAATCGTAACCAACACCTCCGGGTAGGGCGCAAAGAAGGTCTGGCGCGCGAGGTACGGTTCCCCAAAACGTACCACCCACGCCCCGATAAGGCTCACCGGCACGCTCAAGGGCACCTGTTCGGAACGGTATTTCTCCAGCGTGTCCAGGAAGTACGCCTTCTCCTCGGCGTTCAGCTTCTTGGAGAAGTATCCTAGCGCGTGCATCAGCACATTGATGCCCGCCGTGCGACGCGGTAGCTTCGCCAGGGCCTTGCCCAGATGCTCCTCGTACTCTGCGATCACCTCGTGGGCAGCGCGCTTCTGCGGATTGGCGACAATCGGCCCCATCTGGCGCAGGCGACTCTCGTTATAGGCCATCAACAAGAGTTTGTTATCGCTATGAAAGCGCACCAGTTCCCCCACCGTGCCCCGCGCCTTGACCGCGCGAAAATCCGCCAGGGTGAAGAGCGCGGTCATAAAGTGCTCGCGGATGGTGAAGTTGGTCAAGCGGCCCTCTTCCTCTACGGGAAGCGGCGCGAAGCGTTCCAGCACCGCCGCGCCGAAGAAGCCGCGCCCCTTCTTGACTTGGCCCGCGCCCGCTTCCGTGCCGTGATAGCGGCGCACGTCCTTGATCCCGCACGAAGGCGAGCGGCCCTTGAGGATGAACCCATCCACATCCTC
Organism: Thermoflexales bacterium; assembly: GCA_007130345.1. Classification (GTDB taxonomy): domain Bacteria; phylum Chloroflexota; class Anaerolineae; order B4-G1; family SLSP01; genus SLSP01. The sequence goes on along the minus strand of SLSP01000195.1, from coordinate 10,673 downwards.
CAGGCCATCCAGATAGGCGAAGGCGAAGTCCTGCATCGCCTGGGTCACATCGCGCCCGGTGGCCGGCTGGTACAGGCGCACTTCGCCTTCGATGAGCACCACGCGGATGGGATCGCGGGGCACGCCCAGGCCGATCTCAAACTCCGGGCAGACCGGCAAGTACTCGACATAGTCCGCCAACTGCTGGACGAAGGCATCGGGGATGGTGACGCCGTTGTAGCGACACGCGGCGAAACCCAGACACTTGCTCACAACCACACGGGGACGGGGAAACTCTCTCATAGGATGACCTCCTGAAATAACGTTTGACGACCGAACCATGCCGAGATGCGGCATTAGGCGGGCGACACCACGTGCTCCCCGCGATAGTGCGCCCAGAACGTTATCCCGCCATAGATGAGCAGGACAAAGGGCAGAATCTGGATACTGCGCGCGTTGAGCACGCTGTGGATGATGGCGATGGGCAGAACCGAGCGGGTCCAGGTGAAAAGCAGCGCGAATCCCACCCCAAGCACAAACAGATTCAGCATCCGCTCGACGATACGATAGAGCAACGGCATATATGCCGAACCGTACCACTCCTGGAACTCTGGGCGGAAGGTCTGCGTATGCACCAGCGCGAAGAGGAGCGCGGACACGCCCACCGCCCACATCAAAGCGCGCTGGCGTCGCGCAAACAGCCGCGTGAAGAGCGCCAGCAGGAAACCCCGGAAGAACACCTCCTCGCCGGTGCGCGCGAAGGCTTCCCACCCCGCGCCCTCCCAGGCGATAACGCGGCCCCGTAGTATCAGGATCAACAGCAGCACGCAACCGCCGGACACCAGCGCCATACGCTGACTGAGCGTAAAGCCGAACTCCGTGACCGACCAGGCCGCGTCGCCCGCCGCCCGCGTGACCAGGGGCAGGACGATGACGGGGATGTACAGCGAGAGCCATAGCAATATCGCCCCCACCGGTGGGGCAACCACCGGCTCACTGGAGTAGACGTGGGTAAAGGTGAGATACCCGCCCAGCGCCATCACGCCGATGGCGTAGAATAGCGCGCGGCGTACCCAGATGTCTTCCGGCTGTTGCGGGCGCATATAGCAAGGCATAACAAGGCCCTGTCAGGCTTACGGGCGCGTGAACCGCTCTAACGCGGTCACGGGGACGGCCTGGTTCAGGTCTTCCAGGCTATCGTAGAGCAACTGCAAAGCGTAAGGCGCGTTGTGCGCGTAGGCCCCGGGGTCCTTCATCACAAACTGATAATTGTACGCCGCCTGGAGCAGCCGGGGCGACCACGCCGTGTAGCGATTGCCGAAGTTGGTCTCGTCCGCATCGGCAATGCCGTCGGCGTTGGTGTCGTGGAAGAAATAGGGGAAGGTTCCGTATCCGTAAACAATGGGCTGGCCGAGCACGTCAGCCGCGTAGTCCTGGATGGCGGCATAGAGCGCGTCATGGAAGGTGGCGATCTCGGCGGCGATAGGCTTGTTGGTGTCGCCATCCCCGTCGTAATCCACCGCACTCTGGCGGATGTCCCGCAAGTCGGCCTGATCCACCACGTTCAGGTGACAGGGACTACACGTATCGGGATTGATTGCCGTGCTGTGCGGGTCGTGGCAATCGGAGCAGGTCTCGTAATCCGCGACGTGCTCGAAGCGCCCGACGTAGGACTTCCCGGCGTACTGATAACCGCCTTCCGCGTCCCCGCCGAGCAACGTCGCCGCCGCGACGGCGTAGTGAACGTTGATAAAGCTCAAGTCTTCGGAGATCGCGTCGGCATCGAGGCCGGCGATGGCGCGTTCCACCGACGGCGTCGCCGCGCGCCCCTGGTGACACTGCATACAGTTGGCCGCGCGCGTGTTCTCCATCACCTCGATGCCGGAGGGGAACGTCACCTGGCGCAACTCCTGCGCCGCCGGATTGTGACACGCAGCGCACGAGATCACCGTGCCGATGCCCGCCACCCGATCAACCTGCCCGGCGGGCGTGCCATCGGCCCCCAGATAATCGAGGTATCCGGTCAAGCTATGACAGCGCGCGCAGACCGGGGGCACCACCGGCGGTTCGTCCTCATCCCATCTGGTGAACGCGCGCGAAGTGAAATCCGAGTGTCCCGCGCGCGCCCACTTAGCCTCGATACTCTCTATCGATTCTGGGGCCACAAAGAAACCGTATCCCCACACACCTACAATAGCCAGAGCTACCACGACTGCGCCAAACGCTAAAATTGAAGACCATTTCATCAGGCAACCTCCTTGGAGTTTTTGATCGGGGAGCCATCCGCTTGTCAAATTATACTATAGAGTATAAACTGACCCTTGTGAAAAATCAACCGACATAGGAATCGCAAAGACCTGACAAGTTTTAGAACCCTATCCGGTCTGGAAACACCCCAATCCCAACCTTTGCCAAAGGAGTCTGCCCAATGAAGTGGAAAACCAAACAAGCCTTGTGGATTGCCATCTATTTTGTGATGATTTTCGCGCCGCTGTTGATCTTGCTACTCGCGCCCCGGCCCGCTGGACGCACGTTCTGGCGAGAACTCTCCGTGGCCCTCGGATTCGCGGGCCTCTCACTGATGGGGTTGCAATTCATCCCCGCCGCCCGCTTGCCCTTCTTGAGCGAGGTCTTCCCGATGGACACGCTCTACGATTACCACCATAAACTCTCCATCGCCGCCTTCGTGCTCGCGCTATCCCATCCCGTGATCCTCTTCATCCAGAACCCGTACACCCTGCGCTTGCTCAACATCTTCAACGCGCCGTGGCGCGCGCGGGCGGGCCTCACATCTGCGGTCGCGCTGATTCTGCTGGTGCTCACCTCCGTCAAGCGTCTCTCGCTCAAGCTCTCCTACGAGACATGGCGGCTGCTCCACGATGTGCTCTCCATCATCATCATCGCCCTCGCGTTCTATCACATCTACAACGTGAACTACTATATGTCCGTCCCGATTCAGCGGTGGCTGTGGGGCTTATTAGGCATCCTCTGGGGGCTGACCATCGTGTATATCCGCGTGATCAAGCCGCTGCAACTCCTCCGTCACCCCTACGAAGTAGCAGAAGTGATCGCCGAGCGCGGCAATACCTGGTCGCTCAACCTCAAGCCGGTGGGCCACGCCGGGCGCAAGTTCCGCGCGGGGCAAGTGGCCTGGCTGAGTATCGGGCATTCTCCCTTCTTGATTGAGGAGCATCCCTTCTCCTACGCCTCCAGCGACGAGGACTCCGAGATGGTCGGCTTTGCCATCAAGGAGTTGGGCGATTTCACCGCCACCATCGGCAGTCTGAAGCCCGGCACACGGGTGTATATTGACGGGCCGTATGGCATGTTCGATCTGGACAAACACCCCGACCGCAACTATATCTTCATCGCCGGGGGCATCGGCTCCGCGCCGATTATGAGTATGCTGCGCACGCTGGCCGACCGCAACGACCAGCGCCAGTTGCAATTCTTCTACGGGAATCCCAACTACGAATCCATCATCTTCCGCGAGGAACTGGAGAGCCTGCAAGAGTGCCTCAACCTGGACGTGATCCATGTGCTGGATAGCCCGGAAGAGGCCTGGGAAGGCGAGCGCGGCTATATTACCCTGGACGTGCTCAAACGCCATCTCATGTGCGAGCACCAACGCTGCTCCTACTTCATCTGCGGCCCGCTGCCGATGATCGAAAGCGTGGAGCGCTGCCTGATGCAACTGGCCGTCTCCCGCCAGGATATGCACGAGATGGCGCGCAAGCGGGCCTTCGAGACCACGCGCAAACAGATTTACTCTGAAAATTACAAGATGGCCTAAAGGAGACCCACCATGCAAAGAATCTATGCCAAGCGATTGATGATAGCGACCCTGGTTCTGATCCTGGTCTTCAGTCTGGCCTTCGCCCTCATCCAGGGCGGATTGCCTTTCTGATCCCCTGCCAGATCAGTTTATAGGCACGCTCCAAGCCCCCGTCCCGGGGGGGACAGCTAGTGCAGCGCGGCAGAAGTCCTTCCTCAGTTAGCTATGCTCGGAGCGGATCGTCAGATCCGCGACTATACGCCGGAACGGGGAACTGACGTTCCACTTGGAGCACATTCAACCGGGGAGTTATTTATGCCGGGCTGCACTAGACAGAGACTTGGAGCCATTTTCGAGACAACAACAGGCCCTCAAGGACAAAATTCCTTGAGGGCCTGTTGTTTGACATCGAACACCCATCTACACGCTACGGATCGAAGGGCTGCCCCATAAAGGACGTGGGAATGAAGACGCGAAACTGTAAGATCTCCAGCTCATACGTGCGATTGAGATAATCCCCGCTCCATCCCCCCACACCATAGATCGACGTATCCCACGCGGCCACGCCCAGATTGCGCCATTCTCCCACAATCGGCGTCTCCACCACCGCCCAGCTATCCAGGGCCGGATCGTAACGTTCATTGAAACCCAGGTACGTGTCCCATCCGCCCCCCACAGCCTGCAACCGCCCGCCGATAGCCACCAGGCCCAATCCCCCGCGCGGTTGCAGCATCGACGCGCACGTTGTCCAGCGCTCCTCTTCGGGCAGATACGCCTCGCAGATATTCCACTCCCGGCGGTCATCGTAGCCCCCCACGTAATAGACACGCGGCCCCAGCGCCGCCGCCGCGCCAAAGCCACGCGGTTCGGCGGATGGCGGTAACTCGGCCCACGTATCCATCGCCGGATCGTAGACATAGGCCAGAGCGCGATAACGGCGGCCATCCCACCCCCCAAAGAGATACGCGCGCCCGTCATGCGCCGCGAAGGCATACGCGCACAGAGGCGTGGGCAGTGGCGCCACCTCCATCCACGTTCCAGAGGCGATCTCGTAGCTGTGGGTCACGCCACGCGGCTGCCCTGTGGCGTCGCAGCCGCCGGGCACGATGATGTGCCCGCCCAACGCCACCGCCCCTATGTTCGCCAGGGCTACAGGCCGGGGATCACCGCTCTGCCACACTTCAGCTTCGATGTCATAAATGTCCAGCCGCCCGGTAAGGCCCTCAGCCATCGATCCCCCAATGGCATAAAGCTGCTTCCCCACCGCGACCAAGCTTAACCGCGCGCGGCGCGTTGGCAACGGCGGCAACTCGCGCCAGCCATCCTCCGTAGTCGGGGCCAAGTTGAGGGATTCGGATTGCGGAGCATCCACCAGGGCACTGGCATCGCTCGGCAAGGCCGCCCCGCCGGGATTACGCGGGAGCAACAAGATCACTAAGGCCAGAAGCACGCCCGTCAACAGCACCCATTGACGCGAGCGCGGCCACAGAGGGGACTGGTCGCCAGACGGCTCGCTTTCCACCTCGACTTCAAGGCCCGGCACCTCCACCCAACCCTGTTGTACCGCCATCATCGAAAGCTCCGTGCGAGAGGCCACCCCCGTCTTGGTGAAAATGTTGCGCAAATGTACCTTAACCGTGTTCGGGCTGAGGTACAGGCGCACAGCGATCTCCCGATTCGTCAAACCATCCGTGACCAATTCGGTGATCTCTAACTCCCGCGATGACAATGGTTCGCCATATTCAGCCGTCATAGCACCTCATTCCAGTTGACAGATTGACTCTACTGAAAGAACCCTAAAAAATCCGATTTTTTAGAACCTTGATACGAGATGTAGATTTTTCGCGTGCGAATTTCATATAGGTAGTAGGTCGCGTGTGCAAAAATCGGATTTTTGGACTTTTTTCAGGGGACTCACAGATTACGTATTGCGGAAACGCAGATAGACCACGTGCCGGGTGTCTTCTCGTACCAGAGCCGCTTCACTCAGCCGCAGCCCCGCCACCCAGAGAATCCGACCCCCGGCTTCCAGCAGCGGCAGATGATCCCGCCAGCGCCGGGGCACCTTGTTGTTGATGAGGAAATCGCTCAGACGCACCTCCGCCCCCCCCATCCCCTGGGGCCGGAAGCGGTCGCCGGGCCGGCGCGTGCGCAAGATGGGCGCTTCGCCCAGAGTATCCGCATCCATCCAGGCCACCAGCGGATGAGGATTGTTGATGATGGCCTCAAAATTCCAGTGGGGCGCATGGCGAGCCAGCAGATGCCAATCCCCTGACAACGGTGTCGTTCCAGGGATGACCGCCGAAATGACGGAGTCTGCCTCCAGCCAGGGGAGTTCCGGGGGCAGATGCAGCGCGCCCCGGTCGCCGATGGTGATGGTGGTATACCCCACCGTGAGTTGCAAATCGCGGGGGAGGGTGGCCCGCGCGCCGGTCTCGCCCGCTTGCGCGACGCGCGCGGCCTCATCCACGTGTCCGAAATCGACATCGCGTAACGTGCGCCGGAGCCGATAAGCCGCGCGCCGCACCAGCCCCCGGCGGACCGCCAGGGGTTGCCCGCGCCAGCCCACCTGATCGAAGACGAAAGCATCCCCGTGAGCCGCGATGAGCAGCGTGTCCCACGCCACGCTGACGAATTCCTGCATCAGGTCGTAGTCGGCGCGCGCGACCTCGGCCAGGTTACGCAGCCGCTCGCCAACGCGCGGGCTGACCTCGTCCAGGTAGGGCAGCACCTCGTGGCGGAGGCGATTGCGGAAGAAGGTGGTGTCGAGATTGGAGCGGTCGAAGCGCGGCGCAAGCTCGCGGGCCGCGCAGTGCGCTTCGATGGCGGCACGGGGCGTGCCGAGGAGCGGGCGCACCAACGCGATCTCCGTCGCTGTGTGGGAATCAGGCAGCAAGCGATACTCGCGCAGGCGGCGTGAGGGCAACATGCCCCGCAGGCCGGCCAGGCCCGCGCCCCGCAGCAAGTGCATCAACACGGTCTCGGCCTGATCGTCGGCGTTGTGGCCTACGGCGATCTTCCGCGCGCCGACCTCCTGCGCCACGCGGCCCAAAAAGGCGTACCGCGCGCGGCGGGCAGCCTCCTCCGGGGCCAGATGCTCGCGGGCGGCCAGGGCCGGCACGTCGCGGCGATCCACCGTGCAAGGCAGGCCCCAGCGCTCGGCCAGCGCCGCAACGAAAGCGGCATCCGCGTCGGCGTCGGCCCCGCGCATCCCGTGATGCAGATGCCCTACGTGGAGATGCAGGGCCAGCGGCTCGGCCAGGCGGCGCAGCACGTCCAGCAGCGCCACAGAATCCGGCCCGCCGGAGACGCCCACCACCACCCCATCGCCCGGTTCCAGAAGCTGCTGCCGCTCGATATAGGCTTGAACATCCGCTAACAAATCCATCATCAACCTTCAACCAGCCGCGATTTTCCCAGACCTGTCAGGTTTCTAAACCTGACAGGTCTTTTACGCCCCCCTCAGATATTGACCACTGCACTACAGTAATCACACGAGATCTGCCGCATCCCCTTGAAGATCGGGGGCAGCGGCGCACCGCAACCGGGGCAGCGCGTGGGCAAGTCCTTGCCCGCCTCGGCTGCCGCGACCTCGGCTTCGACTTCGGCGGCCAGTCGCTCTTGCGGCGGTGGCGCGCCGAAGCGCTCGCTGTCAATCTGCCCGCTCTTGACCCGGCGGATCAACCTGCGCCAGGTTTCGTTGTTAGCCCCGCCCTTGAGTTCCATCACGGCGTCGCTCGGCAAGTTGCGCGTGCGCTCGTTGAAGTGCAGCGTCAACATCTCCCGGCGGCCCAGGAACTTTTTCTCATCTTCAGCGGTCATATCATCCACCGCACCCACCGGCGTTTCCCAGAGCATCTCTTGGAGCAGTTCCTTCTGTGTGGTGATGAAAAGCACCTTCCGTGTGGCCCGCTCTTCGTGCTGCTCGAAGATCAGCCGCCGGTCGGTGAGGAACAGGCGGCCTTCGGGCTGCTGATTATCGCTGACCCACTGCGCCCGGCAATACGCCACGCCGTGCTCGTCGGGGAGCATATCGAAGGAGGCCCCATCGAGAGCGTTCAGCAGCTCTTCGGCGGCGCGCACCTGGCGACGCAAGTCCGCCACCTCATTGCGCAAGCCCCTGTATGTATCCTGGATGCTGTTCTCCGCCGCGCGGACACTGCTTTCCAGCGAGCTGATGCGGGTATCCGCCGAGCCGATAAGATTATGATTTGAGGAGGCCTGCCGCACCAGCAACTCCACATCGTGGGCGGTGTTCTGGAGATGCACACGCTGCGTCTCGACCATGCGGGTTGCCTCATCGCGCTGTGAAGGCCAGCGCTCCCGAATCTGCGCCACGCGCTCGTCCCAATCTCGCCCAAAGCGGTAGCCCCGCCCGCGAATTCTGGACACGTCGTTGTTCAGGCCATCGATGTCGCTGGAGAGGCTTTCTAACGTGCTGAAGACGCCGGCCAACGCGACCATCCCCACCACGCGATCCCACCGCGAGTGCATCGAGGTAAGCTGACCGGCAGCCACGTCCGAAGTCGCCGCGACGGTGTTGAAGGAAGAGGATGCGGCCGGCGGCCCCCAATTCCGGGTGCCGGCACTGCTCTTGGGTTTACCCTGAGATACCGACGATGACACGCCGGAAGAGATAGAGCGGGCTGGCGTGGGTGCCGGGCGCGATTTGCCGCCCCCGCTGCTCTTGACCGGTGTAGCTGGCGTAGCTGGACGCGGTCTGCTGCCGCCACTCGGAGCCGGAGGACGCGGCGATGAGGGCGTTTTGCTGCTTCCGCCACGCGGGGCCGGAGGATGAGGACGCGGCGCGGGTCGTGATTTGCTGCCGCCACCGGGTGACGAGGGCCGCTTCTGCTTGGCCCGCGAACCTCCGCGCGGCGCGTTACCTTTTCTCTGCTTAGACATAGTTTTCCTCCCTTTCTTAAACTGATTTGAATGTGAGCCAGGGCCAAACTATCCCGCTAGGCGTCCATAGTATGGCGGAGATACGTTTCCATAAACGGATCAAGGGCACCATCCAACACCGCCTGGACGTTACCGGTCTCGTGATCCGTGCGATGGTCTTTGACCATCTGATAGGGATGCAGCACATAGGAGCGAATCTGGTTGCCCCATCCGGCATCAACGTGATCGCCCTTGAGTTCGTCGATTTTCTCGCGCTTTTTAGCCTCCTCAAGCTGGATGAGCTTGGCCTTGAGCAAGCGCATCGCCGTTTCCCGATTCTGTGATTGCGAGCGCTCGTTCTGGCACGAGACGATGGTGTTGGTGGGCAGGTGCGTGATGCGGATGGCGGTCTCGTTCTTCTGCATATGCTGCCCGCCGGCCGTTGACGCGCAGAACGTGTCGATCTGCAAATCATTGGGATCGATCTCCACCGTGACTTCTTCGCCCAAATCGGGCCACACTTCCACCAACACGAACGAGGTGTGGCGGCGATGCGCCGAGTCGAAGGGCGAGAGGCGCACCAGACGATGCACGCCGCGCTCGGCCCGCAGATAGCCATACGCGAAGAGGCCGGTAATCCCCACCGTGACGCTCTTGATCCCCGCGCCATCGCCCTCGGTAGAGTCGTAGATGCTGGTCTTGAAGCCCCGCTGCTCGGCCCAGCGCAAAAACATCCGCAAGAGCATCGCGGCCCAATCCTGCGAGTCGGTGCCGCCCGCGCCCGCGTGAATTGCCAGAAACGCATCCCCCCGGTCGTAGGGGCCGGAAAGCATCAGGCGGAACTCCGCCCGCGCCATCTCTTTTTCCAGCGCGTCGGTCTCGGCTTCCAGGTCAGGCAGAAGCTCCTCATCCTCCAACGCCAGCAACTCCCGCGTATCGCGGATGTTCTGGGCCATCGTGTTCCAGTACTGCACATCCTCCTGGAGCGCGGACAGGCGTTGCATCGCCTCGCGCGCCTGCTCCGGGTAATTCCAGAAGTCAGGTTCGGCAGCCTGTGTTTCGAGAGCTGTCAACTCGGCGGCTTTGCCATCTAAGTCAAAGCCGCCTCCAGATAGCCTCAATGCGCGAGGCCAATTTTTCCAACCGTTCTGCTAATTCGTTCATAGTCCCTCCGTTATGCTATGTTTCTTGCACTAACAGCCCATCGACAAAAGCTTCGCGGTCGAAGGGTGCCCAATCTTCCAGGCTCTCTCCGGTGCCCACAAACCGCACCGGCAATTTCAAGGTATGCCCTATCGAAAAGACCATCCCGCCCTTGGCGCTGCCATCGAGCTTTGCCAGCACGATCCCGCTGACCTTGACGGCATCCAGAAAGTTCTGCGCCTGGATGAGGCCGTTCTGCCCGGTGTTAGCGTCGAGGACGAGGAAGACCTCGTGCGGCGCCCAGGCCACGCGCTTAGAGATGACCCGTTGAATCTTCTCCATCTCGGCCATCAAGTTGTGTTGCGTGTGCAGTCGCCCGGCGGTATCGACGATGACCACATCGGCGCGACGCGACTGGGCATGCTGGATGGCGTCGTAGGCCACGGAGCCAGGATCGCCGCCCTCCGGCCCGGCGATGACGGGCACGTCCACCCGCTCGCCCCACACCTTCAGTTGATCTATCGCGGCAGCGCGGAAGGTATCCGCAGCCGCCAACACCACCTGCTTGCCCTGGCCCTTGAAATGCTCGGCCAGTTTGGCGATGCTCGTGGTTTTGCCGGAGCCGTTGACACCCACAATAAGGATGACGGCCAGCGGCCAATCCAGATTCAACGGTTCCGCTTCAGGCAACAGCGACAGCAATTCCTCGCGCAAAATGCGCTGGAGATCGCGCGCGCGATAGAGGCCCTCCTCGTTGACGCGCTCGCGCAGGCTGGACACCAGCGCCAGGGTCGTCTCCACGCCCACATCGCCCTGGATCAACAGCGCCTCCAAATCCTCCCAGGTCTCGTCGTCGATGTCGCCGGTGCCCAAGACGTTGGCAATCTGCCCG
>SLSP01000498.1 GCA_007130345.1 Thermoflexales bacterium | reverse complement strand
GGTGGTATCCTGATGGAGTTCAAAAATAATCCCTTTGCGGTGACGTTTATGGAAAATGAAATCTACGTTCGGTATCTGTTCGGCGAAGACTCCCGGTGGTCGGTGAAGAAAATCGAGGCGATTGAGGTCATTACCGAAGAACGTACCATCAGAAGTGGAAAAAGTATGCGGAGTCGCTACAAAGTGTATCCACTGAGTATCCGATTTGAAGATGGGTGGGGACAAAGAAAATTCCAGCTTGACGAACATTGGATGCGGCAGGGCTTTGGTCTCACCACGCGACAAGCCGAGACGCTGTTACGCGCCGCTTATGGTTTGAATAAGACGCCTTGACTCCGACCCTGGCCGTCATCATCGTCTCGTGGAACGTGCGCGAGCTGCTGGATCGCTGCCTCGCCAGCCTGCGCGCCGACCTCGACCGCGCCGAGCAACCGGCCACCGTCTGGGTGGTGGATAACGCCTCCACCGACGGCTCCGCCGCGATGGTGCGCGAGCGTCATCCCTGGGCGCGGTTGGAGACTCTCGGCGAAAATTTGGGCTTCGTGCGCGGCAACAACCTCGTCCTCGACCGCCTCCTGATCGCCGGGATGCCGGATTACGTCTGGCTGCTCAATCCCGATACCGAAGTCCAGCCCGGCGCCATCGCCGCCTTACGCGACTTCTGCGCCGCGCATCCCCGCGCCGGACTTGTCGGGCCGCAACTCCTGAATCCCGACGGCTCCCGCCAGGAGAGCGCGTTCCGCTTCCCCGGTTTGTTGCAACCCCTCTTCGATTTGGGCCTGCTCCCCGCCCGCTTCTACGCCGGTCGCCTCAACGGGCGCTACCCCGCGAGCGACACGCCCCACCGCGTTGACCATCCCCTGGGCGCGGCGCTGTGGGCGCGGGGCGCGGCGGTGACGCAAGTCGGCGCGCTGGATGAGGCGTTCTTCATGTATTGCGAGGAGATCGACTGGGCGTGGCGGATGCGCCGGGCTGGATGGGAAGCGTGGCTCGTTCCCGCCGCTCGCGTGCTCCATCACGGCGGCGCGAGTACGTCGCAGGCCCGGCCCGTCACGACCGCGCACCTCTGGGAGAGCCGCGCCCGGTTGTACCGCAAGCATCGCGGCCCGGTGACATGCGCCCTGGTCGGCGCAGCCGTGCGGCGACATTTCACGCGGCGCGCGGCCCCGTCGCCCGAATGGGACGCGGCGCACCGGCGCATCCTCGCCGCGTGGAGGCAGCCATGACTCGCCTAGCTCCAAGCCCCGTCCCCGGGGCGGGTACAGCGGAAGCCGTTCATCAACCACGCCCCCGAGACGGGGGCTATGAGCCGAGGGCGCTATGATCCAGGCCGTCATCCTCACCCTGAACGAAGCCCGCCACATCACCGCCTGCATCGAAAGCGTCCGCTGGGCCGATAGCGTGCTGGTCTTCGACAGCTTCAGCGCGGACGAGACGGTCGCGCTGGCGCGAGAGGCCGGCGCCGAGGTGCGCCAGCATCCCTTCGAGAACTACTCGCAGCAGCGCAACGCCGCCCTCGACGCGGCCTCCGCGCCCTGGGTCTTCTTCCTCGACGCCGACGAGCGCGCCACGCCCGAACTCGCCGCCGAAATCCGCCGCGTGACCGCCGCCTGCCCAGAAGTCGGCTGGTGGATTCCGCGCCACAACGTCATCTTCGGCCATCGGATGCGCGGCGCGGGCTGGTGGCCCGACCATCAACTGCGCCTGCTGCGCCGCGAGCGCGCCCGCTACGACCCCCACCGCGCCGTCCACGAGGAAGCGGTGCTGGATGGGGCCGCCGGGTATCTCGAAAACCCGCTCATCCACTACAACTATGAGACGCTGCGCCAGTTTATCAAAAAGCAGCGGCAGTACACGGACTACGACGCGGGCATTCTGCACCGGCAAGGCGCGCGCATCAAGGGCTACACGCCCTACACCCAGGCCCTCCGGCACGTCTGGTGGCGCTTCGTCACGTTGCACGGCTGGCGCGATGGCCCGCACGGGCTGCTGCTCGCCGGGCTGATGGGGTATTATGAGATGGTGAAATATCGCAAAGCGAGGCAAATGGCAAATGGCGGCTAGAGAAGATTATTCCTCTGCTCAGAGGGGAACGTCAGTTCCCCGACTGGTGGCTTTGCGCCTTTGCGTTATCTTATTGATCCTCTTGCAAGCCGCGCCGCTCAACGCCAGCGGCATCCCCGACCGGCGGTTTGGCGTCATCGAGAGCTACGAGAACCGCGCCGCCGCGAGCGCGCTCGGCGCGGGCTGGACGCGCATCACCTTCGAGTGGAACCAGATTCAGCCGACCGGACAGAGTGACTGGAACGAGTACCCCATCAGCGACGCGGCGCTGGATGCCGAGATCGCCGCCGGGCGCGAGTTGGTCGGGCTGATTGTGGCGACGCCCGGCTGGGCCACCGATGGCAGTCGCGGCGAGGGCGTCCCCAACGGCCTCGATCTGCCATTCGACAATCCGCATAACACTTGGGCCACGTTTGTGCGCCAGTTGATGACGCGCCACGCCGGCCGCATCCGCCATTGGATTATCTGGAACGAGCCGGACATCTGGGGCGAGGTCTTCCAGACGTGGGGCGGTTCCGTCGAGGACTTCGCGCAGATGATGCGCATTGCCTACACCATCGGCCACGAGATCCGCCCGGATATGGTCATTCACATGCCGGCCGTGACCCACTGGTGGGACGTGAACTACGGGCGACCCCTGTTTTTTCATCAATTTTTGCAAATCATCACTGCCGATATCGGGGCCGCCGACCAGAACTACTACTTCGACGCCATCACGCTACACCTGTACTTCAATCCCGACACCATCTACGACCTCAGCCGCTTCTACCTGGGGCTGATGGGCGAGTTCGGCATCTACAAGCCGCTGTGGATTGTGGAGATGAACGCCGCGCCCTCGACCGATCCGGCTAGGCCGGTGCCGGCCCCGCAATTCAACGTGACGCTGGACGATCAGGCCGCGTTCATCATTCAGGCGCACGCGATGGCCCTCGCCGGGGGCGCGCAGCGCGTCGCGGTCTACAAGTTGGCCGATACCGTCACCGACACCGCGAACCCAGAGCCGCACGGCCTGGTGCGGATGGACGGCAGCCGGCGGCCGGCCTTCACCGCGCACCAGGTGGCGACGCGCTACCTGGCGGGCTTCCGGCAGGCCACGCTCGACCGCCGCGACGACATCGGCATGGTGACGGTGGAACGCGCCGACGGCTGGACGACGGTGCTATGGGCGCGCATCGGCGCGGAGGTCGGCGTCCACGTCCCGGCGCGGGCCGGGAGCGCGCTGCTGGTGGATCAGCGCGGGC
>SLSP01000241.1 GCA_007130345.1 Thermoflexales bacterium | reverse complement strand
TCAACGCGCGCGCCGGGGGAGGCAATCCTCACCGGGCGAGAATTGTACGCGCTAGGCAATATCGGCCCAACTGAACTACGCAAAGGCAGGTTAATCAAAATGAACCCTACTGGATATTTGCACGGCATCATTGAGCTTAAAATCGGCGCGTGTTTGTCTGACTTTGTGCAACAGCACAATCTGGGCCATGTCCTGACCGGCGAAGTGGGCCTGTACACGGCGCGCAATCCCGATTCGGTGCGGGCGGCGGATGTGGCTTACATCTCCCACGCGCGGATGGCGCGGGTGCAATCGCCCTCCTACCTGGACGTTGCGCCGGAATTGATCGTTGAGATTATGTCGCCGGAAGACCGCTGGAGCGCGGTGATGGAGAAACTCGACGAGTATTTCGCCGCCGGCGTGCAGGCCGTGTGGATCGCCGAGCCTAAGTCGCGCAGCGTCTATGTCTACCGCGCCCTGGATGACGTGCAGCATTTCACTGAGGAGGCCACGCTGCCCGGCGGGGACGTGTTGCCGGGGTTTGAAGCGGCGGTGAGCGAATTCTTCCCTCAGATTGACTTGCCAGCGAGCGCTGCTGACGCCTGACATATCACGCTACGTGAGCACTATCGTAAAAAAAGCCCTCGCATAATTGCGAGGGCTTTTTTTCGATGAGGCGACAGCCCCTACTTGGTCGGATCGTTCTCCAAAATCTCCTCGATCTTCGCCAGCATCTCCGGTTGTAGTACCACCTCCGATGCCTTGACGTTGCTCTCGACGTGGCTTGGCTTGGAGGCCCCGGTGATGGCGCTGCTGATCTCCGGGCGGCGCAGAATCCACGCCAGCGCGAGCTGCGACATTGTGATGCCCAGGCCCTCGGCCAGCGCGGTCAGTTGCCGCACCTTCTCGACGTTGTCCTCGGTCAGGTCGCCCTTGAGCCAGTTGGTGGTGGCCCCGCGGCTGTCTTCGGGGATGCCGGCGTTGTACTTGCCGGTGAGCAGGCCCTGCGCCAGTGGGCTGAAGACCGTCAGGCCCATCCCGTGTTGGGCGGCGGTAGGCAGGATTTCTGGCTCGATGTGGCGATCCAGCAGATTATATCGCGGCTGCTCGACCTGGGGCAGATACGCGGTGTACTTCTGCGCCGCGCCCACCGCCGATTCCAGTTGCACCGCTGTCCAGCAGGAGGTGCCCCAATAGAGCACCTTCCCCTGATGCACCAAGTCATCCATCGCGCGGACGACTTCATCTACCGGGGTTTCGACATCGTAGCGGTGGCAGAAGTAGATATCGAGGTACTCCACGCCGAGCCGCGTCAGGGAATTGTCGATGCTCTCCATAATGTGCTTGCGGTTCAGGCCCCGGTCGTTAACGTTGTCGCTCATCGGCCAGTAGACCTTGCTGGACAGCACCAGATCCTGGCGGCGCAGGCCCAGGTTCTGGATGACTTTGCCCACGATAGTCTCCGCCTCGCCGCGCGCGTAGACATCGGCCAGGTCGATGAAGTTGATGCCGTGATCCAGCGCGGTCTTGACGCACGCCTGCGTGGTTTCCTCGGCCACGGAGCCGCCGTAGGTGAGCCACGCGCCCAACGAAATCTCGCTGACTTTGAGGCCAGCGTTGCCTAAGTGTCGGTATTTCATAGATAGTCTCCTTAAAACTTAACGTGTGAACGTGTTCATTCAATCTTCTGTGTAAATATCCAGCAAATCCCGCAACATCGTCGCGGCAGAGGGGATGGGGTCAGGTTCTTCGATGATGGTCGTCAGGGTGCCATAGATGTCGGTGTGGAAGACGATGCCGAGTTGCTTGCTGCCCAGGCGCCCCAGGGGATGATCTGGGCCGAGGGCCACCGGCGCGACGGAGAGATTGTATCCGCCATCGGCGCGGCGCTCGGCACGCGCCAGCAGGCGGTAGCAGAAATTGCGGTCGCAGGCCGATACCAACTCCTCCTGGGCGAGGCCCGTGATGCCCGCGCGGGTCACGTCCTCGATCTGGGCCGGATAGTCCAGCACCGTGTTGGCGAGGATGGTCAACTTGGCGGCAGCATCCCACCCTTCGAGGTCCCAGGCAGCGTCGGATTCCAGCACCCCTTCGGCGCGGGCGCGCGCCAGCGCGGTGTCCCACGTCAGCCCATTACTGAGCATATCCACCACATAGCCGGTGACGAGGTTGGGGACGGCCTCAATGCGGTGGATGATGGCTCCGCGCAGGTCGCGCCGCCCGATGTTGAGCGCGGGCAGGCCGCCGGCCACAGTGCCATCATAGCGCAGCTTGACGCCGTGTGACCGTGCCAGCGCGTGCAATTCCTGATAGGCGACGACCAGCGGCCCCTTGTTGGGCGTGATGACGTGCCAGCCCTTCTCCAGCGCGGTGCGGATGCAGCTCAGGCCCGGTTCCGCGTGTTGCGGCAGATTCACCGGCGAGGCTTCCAGCATGACATCGGCCTCCGCTGCTTCGATCAGGGCCTTCGCCTCCCATCCGGTTTTGCCGATGGCGGGATAAGCAGCGATGCTCTCGCCGGATGTCTTGAGGCGCACCACGTCCGCCAGATCGAGGCCCTGCAGATCGTAGGCCGCGCCCCGGCTATCCGCCGCCCCGACCAGGCGCAAGTCCACGTCGTAGCGTTGGCGCAGATCGGCGTCTTTTTCCTGCACAATCTCACAGAATCGTCGGCCCAAGTTGCCCAGGCCGATGAGAACGTAGCGAATGGTTGGCATAGTTACCTCCCAAATTACAAGATAATGTTAGTCTAAACAGAGTGACTCCCCTGAAAAAAGGGCAAAAACCGATTTTTCCACACGCGATCTACTACCTATATGAAATTCGCACGCGAAAAATCTATCTGTCATATCAAGTTTCTAAAAAACCGGATTTTTAGGGTTCTTTCAGTAGAGTCTAGTACAGCGCGGCATAAATAACTCCCCAGTTGAATTTGCTCCAAGGGGAACGTCAGTTCCCCGGTTCGCCGCGTATTCGCGGATCTGACGATCCGCTCTGAGCGGGGCTAACTGGGGAGGGACTTCCACCGCACTGTACTAGAGTCTAGAGTATACCGGCCAAAGGAAGTTTGTGCAAATGCGGATGGCGGCGTCGCCGAGAGAGACTCACAACACGTCAAGCGTCAATCAGCCTACCTCACGCGCCTAATTCCCCCAATACCACTTGCGAGATGGCATACAGCTTCCCCGCTGTATCGCGGAGGCCCTTGTCCGCCAGATACATCTGGCGGCTGGCGGCGTCGGTGAAGGCGTAGGTGGCGTCGTAGAGCGCCAGCAGATCGAACTCGCTCGGCTTGAGCAGCGCCTCGACGTGGCGGGCGGTCATCGCCAC
>SLSP01000432.1 GCA_007130345.1 Thermoflexales bacterium | reverse complement strand
AGGGCCGCTTTATCATCGGCGGCGAGACCCGCTGGTTGCAAATCGAATCTACGTGTGAAGTCTTCGTTAATGGCGATACGCGCTGGTTCGGCGTGACGCAGGACATTACGGAGCGCAAGCAAGCCGAGGCAGCCTTGCGCAATAGCCGGGCCGAACTCGCGGCGATCATCCAAAGCTCGCCGCTGACCATTATGGTGGCAGATCACGAGTGGCGCGTGCAAAAAATCGCCGGTTCCACCGGGGCCTTTGTCGAAGGCTCCTTTGCCGAGGCCGTAGGCTTGCGCTGTGGCAAGGCCCTGGGCTGCTGTAATGCGGCTCAACCTGAAGTCTGCGGCTTCGGCGAGAGCTGTCAAGCTTGCCCCCTGCGGCAAGCGATTCTGGACACCATCGAGACCGGGCAACCGCATCATGCCGTCGAGTCTGCGATGCAGTTTTTCGACGCCGGGCAAGTCGTGGAGAAGGTCATTCAGGCCTATACCGCGCCGCTGGAAACCAACGGGCAGCGGCGGGCGCTGGTCATCCTGGAAGACATCACCGCGCGCAAGCAGATGGAAGATGCGCTGCGTCAGGCTTACGAGCAACAGGAAGCAACCCTCAACGCGATCCCCGATCTACTGTTTGAAGTAGACGCTACGGGCTGTATCTCGGCTTACCATACCGCGCATAGAGACGCGCTCTACACCTCCCCAGACACCTTTCTGGGAAAGCGGATCGCCGACGTACTCCCATCAGAAGCCGCGCGTAGTATTATGACCGCCTTGCACGCGGCAGGCGAGACCGGACGCCATACCGGAGCCGTGTATGCCCTCCCCATGTCAACGGGAACCGAGTGGTTTGAGCTTTCGATAGTGACCCGAGGCGCGGCAGAGGCCCGGCCCCAACGGTTCATCGCGTTGGCGCGCAATATCACCGCCCACAAGCAGGCCGAGGCGCAGCTCCAGGAGTACGCCGAGCGGCTGGCGCAGATGGTGGACGAGAAAGTCCAGCAGTTGGAGCAGGAACACGCCAAAGTCATCCAACTGGATAAGTTGGCCTCCCTGGGCCAACTGGCGACGGGCATCGCGCACGAACTCAGACAGCCGCTCACGGCCATCACGCTGGACGCCGGCTACCTGATCGAGTTAGCCCATACGCTGCGGGAATCACGCGCGCAGGGGGCGGAGAGCGTGTTAGACCTCGCCGAACTGGAACACATCGGTCGGGAACTCCAAGAGGATGTGCGGCGCGCGCGGCGCATCATCGATCACTTGCGGGGCTTTGGGCGCGTGGCGGATGAGGATATGCCCTTAATAGACCTCAACCAGCCGTTGGAAGATAGCTTGCTCCTCATCGGCACGCAACTGCGCGATCACCAGGTCACTGTGACGTTGCGCCTGGCAGAAGACTTGCCCCTCATCCAGGCCAACCCGCACAAACTGGAACAGGTCTTCATCAACCTGATCGGCAACGCCGAGTACGCGATGCAGGAAGCGGCGGAGCAAGACGGGCGCGCGAAAACCCTCACCCTCAGCACCCGTCGGGAAGGCGCTTGGGTGATCGCCGAAGTCCACGATAACGGGTGCGGTATGTCGGAGGAGGCCCAAAAGCGGCTGTTCGAGCCGTTCTTCACCACCAAGCCGGAGGGCCAGGGCACC
This sequence comes from Thermoflexales bacterium, assembly GCA_007130345.1. Lineage (GTDB taxonomy): Bacteria > Chloroflexota > Anaerolineae > B4-G1 > SLSP01 > SLSP01. Next base: position 1,696 of record SLSP01000432.1, on the reverse strand, counting down.
GGCCTGGGGTTGTCCATCTGCCACGGCATCGTCAACAGTGCCGGCGGCGAGATCACCTGCCAGAGCGCGCCCGGCGCAGGCACCACGTTCACCCTGCGCTTCCCCGTCACGGAGGAGTAGGGCGGGCGTCAAACGTTACGCAAATCCACATTACTTGCAATCCGTCATTTTCTGGAGGCCCTTATGCAATCAGTGAAACGCATCCCTTACGGCATCGCCGACTACCGGCGGCTGAAGCTGGACAACATGTACTACGTGGACAAGACGCGCTACATCCCCCAAATCGAAGCCGAGCCATACTACCTGTTCCTCATCCGCCCGCGCCGGTTCGGGAAGTCGCTGTGGCTGTCGCTGCTGGATGCTTATTATGACATCAACGCCCAAGACGACTTCGACGCGCTGTTCGGTGACACCTGGATCGGCAGCCATCCTACGCCGGAGCGCAACCGTTACCTGATGCTGACCTTCAATTTCGCGGTCGTCAGTCCCAACCCCGATCAAGTGCGCGCGTCTTTTGAGGCCAACGGGGAGACGTTCATCCGCGATTTTCTGGCCCGCTATGAACAGTATTTCTCAGCTCAGGATCAGGAGCAGATTATGGGGTTCTCCACCGTCGCCGACCGGTTGCGGGAACTGTTCGCGCAAACCAGGCGGAAGCAGTTGCAGATTTACCTGTTGATCGACGAGTACGACAACTTCGCCAACACGATCTTGACGACGGCCGGTGAGACGGCTTACCGCGACCTGACACACGGCGGCGGGTTCTTCCGCTACTTCTTCAACCTGCTCAAAGGCGCGACCTCCGGCCCGATGGGCGGCATCACGCGGATGTTCATCACCGGCGTCTCCCCGATTACGATGGACGATGTGACCAGCGGCTTCAATATCGGGTATAACATCAGCCTGAAAACGGAGTTCAACGCGGTGCTGGGCTTCACCGAAGCGGAAACCCGCGCGATGGTGGCCCACTATCACGATGCCGGCCGGTTGCCGCTGGACGTTGAGGACTGTCTGCGCGTGATGACCGAGTGGTATGGGCAATATCGCTTTTCCGAGGAAGCTGACGCCTATATCTTTAACACCGATATGGTCTGGTATTTCATCAAAGAAGCCCAGGGCCGTGAAGATTTGCCGCCGCGCCTGCTGGATCAAAACGTGCGCACGGACTACGGGAAGTTACGCCATCTGCTGACCGTAGATCGGCAACTCAACGGGAACTTCAGCCGCCTGCGGGAGATCATCGAATCCGGCGAGACGGTGGGGAATGTGGCGGTGAGCTTCCCGCTGGAACGGCTAACCAGCGCGGAGAACTTCATCTCGCTGCTGTTCTATATGGGCCTGCTCACCTTCGACGGCGTGCGCACCGGCCTGCCTGTGCTGCGCATCCCCAACCTGACCATCCGCGAGTTGCTGTACGGCTTCCTGCGCGATGGCTATCACGACACCGACGTGTTCCGCCTGGACATCAAGCGGTTGGCTGAGATGTTGGGGCAGATGGCCTACAATGGCGAGTGGCAGCCGTTCTTCGACTTCCTGGCCGCGCAGATCGCGGCGCAGACCTCCGTGCGCGACTACCTCGGCGGCGAGAAGGTCATCCAGGGCTTCTTGCTGGCCTACCTCAACGTGACGCACTTCTTCCTCACCTGGTCGGAGCGCGAGATGGGCGGCGGGTTCGCCGACATCTACCTGGAGCCGT
>SLSP01000173.1 GCA_007130345.1 Thermoflexales bacterium | reverse complement strand
GGTGAGGCGCACCCGGACGGCACGCCGATGCGCGCCGATACGCCGATCTGGATCGCGAGCGTGACCAAGCTCTACATCGCCAGCAGCGTCCTCAAGCTGGTCGAGCGCGGCCTCATCCGCCTCGACGCGCCGATGTCCACCTACCTCCCGCAAACGTTGATCGGCGGGCTGCACCGCCTGGACGGCGAGGACTACACCGAACAGATCACCGTCCACCACCTCCTCGGGCACCTCACCGGGCTGCCGGATTACTTCGATGCCCGTCCCAAAGGCGGCAAGACCCTGATCGAGCAAGTGGTTGAGCGGGATTTCGCGTTTACCATCGCAGAAACGCTGGATATAGTGCGCCACAAGCTGACCCCGCACTTCCCGCCGCAACCGGCTGGTGCGGCGCAACCAAAGGTCAGCTACAGCGATACCAACTTCCAACTGCTCATCGCCATCATCGAGGCCGTGACCGGGCAACCCATCCATGCCGCGCTCGCGGAGTTGATATTTGAACCGCTGTCGCTAGAGCATACCTGGCATCCCGCCGCGCTGCCCGCATCGGTCACGCCGGCGACGCTCTGGGTGGACAAGCAGCCATTGCACATCCCGCTGGCGATGCAGTCTTTTGGCGACCTGAGCAGCACCGTCGCCGATCTGCTGAAGTTTATGCGCGTCCTCATCGGGGGCGAGGTCTTCGACGATCCGGCTACCGTCAACCTGATGACGCAACGCTGGCACACGTTCAGCTTCTCGCTCAACCCGGTGCGCACCTCGCCCGGCTGGCCCATCCAGTACGGCCTGGGGATGATGCGCTTTCAGATTCCCCGGCTCTTCTCTCCGCTACGCCCCACACCGCCAGTGATCGGGCACAGCGGCGCGACCGGGTCATGGCTCTTCTACTGCCCGGACTTGGACGTGTACTTTGCCGGGACCGTCGATCAGGTTGCGGCAGCCGCGGTGCCCTTCCGCTTCGCGCCGAAACTGCTCCGCGTCCTGGCTTCAGCATCCTGACCGTCACTTACCAAAACGCATGCGCCGAATCACAATCCGGCGCATAGGAAACGGCGGTTTATGATCCGCCTTAAGCATCGCAGAAGGAGTCGCAAGATGAACTTACCGAAATTCTTCAAACAAGTGTTATGGGTAGTATGCCTGACCGTGTTGCTGTTGGGCGTGCCGCGTGTGGCGGGCAGTTTCGCGGATGTGTTTGATTATTCGGGGATTGATCCCGACGGCGCGTTTATGTGGATTTCCGTCCATCACATCGCCCAGGCGGTGATTTTCCTGATCCTGATGCTCGTCATCAGCAAGATGAGCGCCATCCGGTTCGGGTTTGGATGGGGAGATCGCCAGGAAGGGCTAAAGTATCTGCGCCTGTTTATGCTGATCTACATCGGATACGTCGTGGTTCACCGGCTTATTGTCCTGCTCCTCACCGGTTCGTTGCCGGTTTTCTGGCATCCATTGACCGCGCGCAACATCATCGGGCAATTGAGCTTCCAACTGCTGCTCTCCGGGCCATCCGAGGAACTCATCTTCCGCGCGTTCGCCATCACGATGCTCGCCTTGCTGGTAAACGGCGTGGTTTTCAGCAACAAGGAAGCCGGCGCTGGCAAGGTCGCCTTCTCGATGTTCGGTAACGAACTGAGCGTCGCCAACCTCATCGCCGCCGTCATCTTCGGCCTGGCCCACGTGCGCTTCACCTTCGCGCCGTTTTCGGCATCGTTCGATACGGGACAAGTCATCGTTGCGGTGATCCTCGGCCTGTTCTACGGCGTCTGCTACGAACGCTCGAAGAGTATGCTCTACCCGATGATTATGCACAGCTTCAGCAACGTGGTCGTCGTGAGCGTGTCCATCGTCACCGGATTCCTCATCGGGTGAACACAGGCTATATGAACGCCACCGGAGATGCTATGGTCAAAACTTATGATTCCCCTGAACAAAGTCCAAAAATCCGATTTTTCCACACGCGACCTACTAAATATATGAAATTCGCGCGCGGAAAATCTACATCTCGTATCAAGTTTCTAAAAAATCGGATTTTTAGGTTTCTTCAGGAGAATCAATTTATGCGCTTACATAAGGACGTAGTGCCATGATCGTGATTGAAGGTCTAACCAAAAGCTATGGTCAGGATAAAGGGGTTTTCGACCTGACGTTACAGGTGGAGGAAGGGGAGACATTGGGCTATCTCGGCCCAAATGGGGCGGGCAAGACAACGACAATTCGCCATCTGCTCGGCTTTCTCAACCCAGACGCCGGGCGCTGCACCATTCGCGGGCTGGATTGCCGGGAACGGGCGGCTGAGATTCAGGCGTTCACCGCCTACCTGCCGGGGGAGATAACCTTTTTGGACAACATGAGCGGGTATCAGTTTCTCGACTTGATGGCCGGGATGCGGCAGATGCGCGCAACGGCCAAACGCGACCGGCTCATTGACACACTGGAACTGGACTGCGGCGGTAGCATTCGCAAGATGTCCAAAGGGATGAAACAGAAGCTGGGTCTGGTGGCGGCCCTGATGCACGATTCGGCCGTCCTGATTTTCGATGAGCCGACCAGCGGCCTGGACCCGCTGATGCAGCGGCGGTTCGTCACCCTGATCCGGGAGGAGCAAGCGGCGGGCAAGACGATTCTCATGTCATCGCACAGCTTCCCGGAAACCGAGCGCACATGCGACCGGGTGGCGATTATCCAACACGGCCGGCTAGTCGCCCTGGAGGATATCGGCACGCTGCGCCGCGCGCAGCAAAAGCGTTATCTCGTCACCTTTGCCGACGAGCGCGGTGCCGACGCCTTTGTGCAGACAGGTTTTAGCGTTGTCGCGCGCAACGGAGCTATTGTCGAGGTTGCCATCCAGGATAACCTGACCGAGTTTCTGGCCGCCTTGCCTGGCTACGCCATCGCGGCCCTGGACACAGTGCAGTTGAGCCTGGAAGATATTTTCATGCAGTATTACGGCAAGGAGTAAGTCCATGATTAGCCTCCCTCTGTTTCGCGTAACTGTAAAATCCAACTATGTGATCTGGCTCGTTTTCGCCGCGATTCTGGCGATGTATTTCTCCATTATTTCCGGCATGTATGACCCCGAGGCGATTGACGCAATGGAAGCGATGTGGGATGCGCTGCCACCACTGTTGGTTGAGACGATGAGTTTCAGCGTGGTGGCCCCCTCGCTGTTGGGCTTCCTGGCCGGTTATTTTTACGGCTTCCTGATCCTCTTCTTCCCCCTGATCTACATGGTATTGGTGGCCGACCGGATGATTGCCAAACATGTAGACAATGGCTCGATGGCCTTTTTGCTGGCGACGCCCAATTCGCGGGTCAAAATTGCCTTGACC
>SLSP01000080.1 GCA_007130345.1 Thermoflexales bacterium | reverse complement strand
CGACGCCCGCATCACCGCGCCCGACCGCGTCCCCGCAGCGACCCGCGAGAGGCTCCGGCTCCTCACAACGCCGCAATGATGCACACGCAGCCGCTGCGCCGGGTGCGCGCCGCCGCCCCCCGCGTCGGTGAACACGTCCTGTTGGGGCTGGCGGCCCTCTTCGTCATCGGCGGCGCGGTGATGCTCCACTTCACCGCGCCCACCCGCGCCCTCACCACGTGGCATCTCGTGTCGCTGGTGCTCGGCTGGATGGTGGCCTGGGGCAGCAGCGCGGCCCTGCTCCGCGCCCGCCTGCCTCACGCCGATCCCCTCATCCTCCCCCTCGTGGCCCTGCTCACAGGCTGGGGGCTGCTGATACTGGCCCGCCTCGCGCCGGGCTTCTTGCACCGCCAGATCATCTGGCTCTTTATCGGCTGCGCCGCGATGTGCGCCACTGCGCTGCTCCCCACTGCCACGCGGATGCTGCGCCGCTATCGGTACACCTTCCTGGCCGCCGGACTGCTGCTCCTCGGTGCCACGCTAGTCTTCGGCGTCAACCCGTCAGGCTACGGCGCGCGCCGGTGGCTAGGTGCGTTCGGCATCTATTTCCAGCCGTCGGAACTGCTCAAACTGCTGCTGGTCGCCTATCTGGCCGCTTATCTGGCCGAAAACCGCGCCTTGATGCGCGAACCCACCATTGGGCGCTCCCGCTGGCCGCTGCTGCTCGGCCCGATGCTGACGATGCTCAGTGTGGCGATGATCCTGCTGGCCTGGCAACAGGACTTGGGCGCGGCCCTGCTCTTCTACCTGACCTTCGTGGCAATGCTGCATCTGGCCTGGGGCAGGCGGGATTACACAGCGCTAAGCCTGCTACTCTTCATGCCGGTGGCCCTCGCCGGGTATCTCTTCTCGGCGCGGGTAGCCCTGCGCGTGAGCATCTGGCTCGATCCGTGGTCGCCCGCCCAGGCCGACCGCGCTTTCCAAATCCTGCAATCGCTCTTCGCCCTGGCGGATGGGGGCCTGGTAGGACAGGGGTTGGGCCTGGGATTACCAACGCTCATCCCCGCCGTCCACACCGACTTCGTCTACGTCGCGCTGGTCGAAGAATTCGGTATCATCGGCGGGGTGGCGCTGATCGCGCTGCTGGCCTTGCTGGTGACGCGCGGCATCGTCCTGGCCCAACGCGCCCAATCCCCGTTCGAGTCGCTGCTGGCGGGCGGCATCGCGGCGCTGATTGGCATCCAGACCTGGGTGATTGTCGGCGGGAGCATCAAGCTGATCCCGCTCACCGGCGTGACGCTGCCCTATCTCAGCTATGGCGGCTCCTCGATGCTGACGACGATGATCGCCACCGGGCTGCTCATCAACCTATCCGCCCCACATCCGCCGCCGCTCGACCTCGCGCTCCCCACCTCCCCAACGCCGCCTATCCGCAAGACCGCCGGAGAATTGGGGCGGGCGATGCTCCTCTTACTGCTCTCTGTCGCGCTCGGCAGCGGGTACTGGGCCGTGCTCCAGCCCGAAGCATTGCGCACCTATCCCACCAACGCGCGCCGCATCCTGGCAGACTCTCGCATTCGGCGCGGGCGCATCCTGGATCGCAATGGCGTGTTGCTGGCCGGCATCACGTTGGATGACCGGGGCTACGTCACCCGCACCTATCCCCACCCGGAGGCCGCGCCGGTCGTGGGCTATGCCACGCTCCAATACGGCACCGACGGCATCGAAGCCGTCTGCGACGCCCGCTTGCGCGGCGACGCCCACCGCGCGCCGGTAGAGGCGCTGTGGGATGACATCCTCCACCGCGATCCAGCCGGCCGCGATGTGCGGCTGACCCTCGATATGACCTTGCAAGCCGAGGCCCAACGCCTGCTCCGCGATCAGCGCGGCGCGGTGGTGCTGGTCGACGCGCGCACCGGGGACGTGCTGGCGCTGGCTTCCGCGCCCACCTACGCGCCAGCCACCGTCGAGGCGGAATGGGCCACATTGCGTGACGATCCCGCCGCGCCGCTGCTTAATCGAGCCACCCAGGGCCTCGCGCAGCCCGGCGCGATTTTGCAGACGGTGGTGCTGGCCGCCACCCTCGCCCCCGAAGCGGAGACCTTCCCCCCCATTACCGCGCCGCTGACGCAGCCGGTCGCCATCAACGGGGACGTCATCACCTGCGCCGCTATCCCGCGCGCGGAGACCTGGCAGGCCGCGCTCTCCGCCGCGTGCCCCGCGCCCTTCGCGCGCCTGGCAGAGACCTACGGCGCGGAGCGAATCGCGGACACCTTCGCCGCGTGGAGCCTGACCACCGCCCCCGCGTTCGATCTCCCCACCGTCGCGGCCTTGTGGCCGCCGGCCACCATCGACCTGCCCCGCGAGGCCCTCGGCCAGGGCGATCTCTTGGTCACGCCGTTGCAGATGGTCGGCGTGGCCGCCACCCTGGGCAACGCCGGGAATCTGCCGCCCCTGCATCTGCTGGCAGAGGAGTATACCGGGTGCAAGAGCCGCGCAGTCGGCGCATCCCGCCCGATCCTCTCGCCCGAAGAAGCCGCCCGACTCCGCGCGCAATGGCCGCGTTACGGCACGGCTATCGGGCATGTGGGCAGCGCGCTGGCCGGCCCGGAGCGCACCCAGGTCTGGTTCATCGGCTTGAACTCCCCGCAAGCGCCGCGCTACGCCGTAGCCGTGTTGTTGGAAAGCCCCGCGCGCCCAGACAGTGCCGCGACCATCGGCACGCGCCTGTTACACGCGGCTGTCGGGCCGTGAGCTTCCCAACCGACTTCATACCTGAGTCGCCAAACCAGCTTGTTTCTAACCCCCACCCCCCGGTTTGGTTTGACAAACGCTAGATTTTGCATATCATTTAAGGTAAGAGGTTTGAACGGTTAAAATTTGCACCCCCGTCATTTTTGAGGAGCGGACCGATGATCGACGTAAAAGAGGCTACCAATATCGCGGCGGATTTCGTCAATGCCTTGTACAGCCAGGAGCAACTCACCAATGGAATGCTCGAAGAAGTCGAGCTTTCAGACGATGACGCTTACTGGTATATCACCCTGGGATTCAACCACATCACTTCAGGAACGCATCCTATAGAGCCTATCAGGATACCCCAAACGCAGCGGATTTATAAAACCGTGAAAATTGATACGGAAACAGGTCAACCGCGCGCAATGAAGAACAAAGATGTACCCACAGCTTGACCACATAACCGAAATGCTACAACGCCATCACCAGGGCACGGCCTTAATCGACGCCAACCTTCTACTCCTTCTCTTCGTGGGTAACTTCAAACCAGAACAAATCCCACGCTTCAAACGCACCAAAGAGTTCATACAAGAAGATTGTTACACGTTAAAGCAACTCCTGGAACATTTCAAAACCATCATCACCACGCCGAATATCCTAACGGAAGTCAGCAATCTTTCTGGTCATATAGCTAAGGGCTTACGAGAAGATTACTTCCGAGTGTTTGCACAGGGTATTCAATCGCTTGATGAACGCTATTGCGCGAGCCAAACCCTGGCCGAGATGCACGAGATTTTGTGGCTCGGCCTCACAGACGCGGGCATCGTCCATCTAGCACAAACGCATCCTCTGATTATCACTGACGATTTGGTACTTCATAATTATCTGGCAAGACAAGGGTTTGATGTTCTGAATTTCAATAACATCCGTCCACTTAATTGGTAGACTACCCTATCAAGGCCATCCCAACCTTCCACCAACCTGCTAAGTTTCTCAAGGAGCTAACGAATGAATGAGACCATCCTGTTGATCGAAGACGATGAGGCGCTGGCCCAGTTGGTGCAACTTCTCCTGGAACGCGCCGGGTATACCGTCAAGGCCGCGAATAACGGCCAGGCCGGGTTAGAGTTGGCGCGTCAAAATCCGCCTGACCTGGTGCTGCTGGACATCTTGATGCCCGATATGGACGGGTGGCACGTCTATGAGGCGATGCGCAGCATCACCGACGCGCCGGTGCTGTTCCTCACCGCCCTGGGCGACGAGCACAACATCACCTATGGCCTGGGCCTGGGCGCTGACGACTACATCGTCAAGCCCTTCGGCTACAAGGAGTTGGTCACGCGCGTCAAGGCCGCGCTCGCGCGCGCCCGCCGCGCGCGGGGCGAGCAGACCATCTTCCACACCGGCGCGCTCTGGGTCAACCTCGACACCCACGAGGTCAAGATTGGCGATAACACCGTGAGCCTGACGCCCACGGAGTTTCAACTGCTCTCGGCCCTCATCCAGGATGCCGGGCGCACGGTCAACCACGACACGCTCCTGCGACGGGTCTGGGGCGCGGAGTACTCGAATCGGCGCGATTACCTCAAGCTCTATATCTGGTATTTGCGCCAGAAGATCGAAGAGGATCCGCGAGATCCACAGCGTATCCTCAGCGAGCGCGGACAGGGATACCGCCTGGTTGTGGAGAGTGCGGAAACGCAGGAGTAAGCGGTGTTAGCCTCTAATCTGCTACAGAGCGGCGGGTGGGCCTTCGATCCCCTATCCGCGCTGATCGGCGCGCTCATCGCGTGGATTATCGCCGCCGCCCTCTACCTGAACCGCGCGAAGGTGGTCGCGCTTAAAGACAAAGCCCTCGCCCCCTTCCACAAAATCAAGGCGCAGGCGCAGGCCAGCCAGGAAGAGAAGTACCTCGCCACGTTGCAGAAACGGCTTAAGTCCCTATTGCTCTTCAACCCGGAGTCGCCGGAAGCGATCTTCCAGCCGCCCACGTTCCTCACCCGCGCCCCGCTGCCGGAGAAACTCCCGCCCGATGGGGAGTTGCCCCCGCCTCTGGAAATCCAATTCGCGCATCTGACGGACGGCCATACCCGCGTGGTCATCACCGGCCCGCTGGCTTCCGGGCGCACCACGGCCCTGGCGATGATCGTCTGGCAGACGCAACAGCGCGCGCCAGAAGAGCAACCCTTCGAGCGTTTCCCCGTGTGGGTCGATTTGGCCCAACTGAACGACCTGCCCCAAGTGCCCCCAGACCAAGAAAGCAGTCCGACGGAACGCTTCGCGCACTTAGCGACGCTTTTTCTCCCCGAACTGCTCCCCAAATGGCTCATCGAGCATCTGCAAACCGCCCCCTCCCTGGTTTTGGTGGATAACTGGGAGACACTGCCCGCCGCCGACCGGAACGAGGTAGCGTATTGGTTCGCGGAAGTGGCGCGGGCCTTCCCCCAAAGCACCTGGCTGATTGCCAGCGGCACCGCCGGCTATGGCCCGCTCAATGAGGTGGGCTTCGTCCCGGCAGAAATCGTCCCCCCCACCGGTGAAATGGTAGTACACAAGCTCTACGCGGGATGGCAACGCCTGCTGGACAAGCCCCCCACCGAGGATCAAGAAGATGCGCTGGCGACGCTGAATTGGGCCAGCGCGGCCGGCGGCAGTCTGCTGGAAGTCTCGCTGCGGATTGTGGCCTACTTGCAAACCGGGCAACTCCCCTTGCGCCCGGTCGATGTGGTCGATTATTACTTGGAGACCCGCATCCCCACCCCCGATATGGGCGAGGAACAGGAAGCGGTGGCCGATCAGGCGCGCATGGTAGCTCTGAGCACCTTGAGCTACGTCGCCACGACGTACCGCCTGGAGGGACGGGCCTTCACCCGCCAGGAAATCCAAGACTACATCACGGCCCTCCTCCCGCCCGAAGAGGAGCGTCCCCCCAAACTAGAAGGTGCCGCGCGCAAATTGCTCTTCGATTCCCGGATGTTGACGCGCTCCGCCAAGCACCTGATTCCGGCGCATTATCTCTGGGCGGATTTCCTCACCGCGTGGATACTGACTGAAGAAGAGGGCGGCCTTGCCACCATCCAGGCCCATCTTAACGACCCGACCTGGACACTGCTGATCGAGTTCTTCGTCGGCTTGAGCGACGCCACCCCGCTGGTCAAGGCGCTGCTCAACCGAGTCGCGCGCCAGAATGACCGGCAGGCATTGCTGCGGCTGGCCCGCTGGAGCGTGATCGCGCCCGAAGGTATCGCCTGGCATCAAGCGGTGATGAAGGCGTTGGCCCAAGTCGTGATGATGCCCAAGATCGGGGAGCCGCTGCGGATAGGCTTGGGCCGGGGGCTGGCCCTCACCGCCGGCGAGAACAGCAAAGCCTTCTTCCTCAAGGCCCTGCGCCATCCCGCTGTGGAAATTCGCTGTCTGGCCTTGCGGGGCCTGGGCTGGGTCGGCTCCTCGCGCGAGATGGACATTCTGTCCGGGGCGATTCAGGACGAGAACCTCGCGGTTGGCGAAGCCGCCATCGAGGCGTTAGCGGATATGGACACGCCCGGCGCGGCCCGTGCCCTGAGCGACGCGCTATCCCAGGCCGATGATCGCCTGATCCTGCCTATATCCAAAGCCCTGGGCCGGATGGTCAACGGACACAAAATCCTCCAGGAGTCGGTGGAGCATCCCGATCTGCTGGTACGCCGCGCGGCGGCGCACGGTCTGGGCCTCATCGACCAGCCCTGGGCCGGGGACTTGCTGCAATCGCTGGTGCGCGAGGATTCGGAGTGGCTGGTGCGCTCTGCTGCCGAGTCCGCGCTGGACACACAGAAGGAGCGCGCCGAGGCGCGCAACCTGGTGCCGCCACCGCCCCAACTTGACCAGATCGCGTGGCTGATGGCGTGGGCTGCCCGGCAGGGCACCGGCCTGGGCCTGGGCGAAGCCGCCTACGAGATGCTGACCTCCGCCGTCCGCAAGGGCGACCGCGAGGCCCAAGTTTTGGGCGTCTTGACCCTCAGCTATATCGGGCACGCGGAGCATCTGAGCGACCTGGAACCGCTGCTGGAAGCGCAAGACCCGTTGGTGCAACAGGCAGCCCGCTATGCTATAGAGAGTATCGAAAGCCGCTATCGCATCCTCGAATAACTCAACCCTATACCCCATAGACAACGCCCCTCCGAATTGGAGGGGCGTTGGTGATTCACACAATACAGCGTGCAGAAGTCCTTGCTCAGAGCGGATCGTCAGATCCGCGACTATGCGCCGGAACGGGGAACTGACGTTCCCCTTGGAGCACCTTCAACTGAGGCGTTGTTTATGCCGCGCTGTACTAGGCCGCGACGGACGATTCCCCATCGGGCAGAAGCCCATCCCCGCGCAGCAACTCCCGCGTCAGTTGGCGGTAGGCTTGCGCCCCGCTGGAACGCGGCGCGTAGAAGATGCCCGGTTCGCCATAGCTGGGCGCTTCGCTCAAGCGCACGCTGCGCGGCACAATCACATCGAAGGTACGCGCCTGGAAGTGCTGGCGCACCTCATCCGCCACCTGCCGCGAGAGCGTCGTGCGGCTATCATACATCGTCAGCAGCACGCCGCGCAGCGCCAGGCCGGGATTCAGGCCGCGCTGCACCAGCGAGATCGTCCGCGTCAACTGCGATAGCCCTTCTAGCGCCAGGTATTCGCATTGCACCGGCACGATGACGCCGTCGGCTACGGTCAGCGCGTTGACGGTCAGCGTGCCCAGGCTCGGCGGGGAGTCGATCAGGATATAATCATAGCCCGCCAGCACCGGCGCGAGGACGCTTTTAAGCCGCTCGGCACGCGCCCTGGGGTCCGACAGGCGATTGAGTTCCACCGTAGCCCCGGCCAGCGCGGGCGTGCTCGGCACGATGTCCAGCCCGCGCCATTGAGTGGATTGCACCACGTCAACGGCGGCGGATTCCTCAAGCAGCACGTCGTAGACCGAGTGAACCAGCGCGCGGGCGTTAAGTCCCAGGCAGGTGGTGGCATTGCTCTGGGGATCGATGTCCACCAGCAGCACGCGATGGCCCGCATCGGCCATCGCCGCCGCGACGTTGACGACGGTGGTGGTCTTCCCCACGCCGCCCTTCTGATTGGCAAACGCATACACTCGACTCATTTCACGCCTCGCTCACACTCCTCACGGCACGCCAGCAACTCCGCGCGCGTGGGGACGCTATCCAGGCCGACGCGCCGCACCGAGTGCCCGGCAACGCACGCGGCGAAGGTCGCAGCCCTGGCCGGGGATGTGCCCTCGGCCACCGCGTAGAAGAAGGCGGCGGCGAAGATGTCGCCGGCCCCGGTGGTATCGACTTCCGGCACGGGGAACGCGCGGAACGCCACGCGCCGCCCCGCCTCGAAGAGCACCCCACCCCGGCGGCCCTCGGTCACGACTAACAGCGGCGTCTGCGCGGCCCATGCCTCGGCCCTGGCCCAATCTCCGGCCAAGTCCTCAAGGCTGACGACTACGGCAGAGGTTTGGGGCAACAGGGCGTCCGCATCGGCCCAGGCTTGGGGATGCACACGCCCCTCACAATCCACGCGACGCATCCAGCCTTGCGGCGTCAGGCCCACGAAAGCGCGCCCGGCAAAAAGCTCCACCAGACCGGGCGCGCGCGCATCGACCACCGGGCCGATGTGAACCAGCGGCGCGGAGCGCCACACGGCGGGTATGTGCTCCGGCAGCACCGCGGGGGCCATAGCCCTCACATATTGCGCGCGTCCCGCCGGGGTGTCCAAGTTTGTGAAGGTAGTCGTCACCGGGGCCGGATGCCGGAGTACCTGCACGGCATCCGCCAAGCGCGCCAAATCGAAGTCCGGCGCGGCAAGCGTGACCAGGCCCACGTCCAGCCCAAAAGCCGCCAGGGTGAGCGCGGCGTAAGCCACCGTGCCCCCGATGGTATCCACGCCATCCGGCAAGAAATCGTGGGTCACATGGCCGATGAGCAAAGCATCGACCGGAGCGCGCGTCATTTCCTCCGGTTATTTGCGCGGCACGATGGTGACTGCGCGACTGCGCCCGTTCCCCACGCTCTCGGTTTCCACGCGGTCATCTTCGCGCAGGATCATGTGAATGACCCGACGCTCGTTGGCCGGCATGGAGCGCAGGCGAACCGTGCGCCCGGAAGAGATGGCTTGTTCGGCCTTTTTGCGGGCCATCGCTTCCAGATTGCGCCGTCGCCGCATACGGTATCCGTCGGCATCGACCACGATGTTGTAGTTACCATCCACCTGGTGATGTACCAGCGTGCGGAAAAGGTACTGGATTGAGCCGAGCGTCCGCGCGCGCGGGCCAACCAGGGCGTTGGCATCTTTGCCTTCGAAGGCAATCCACAACGTGGGGCGGTCTTCCTGTTGCCAATGCATGGAAGTGGAAAGGCTCAACGTCGGGAACAGATGCTCGGCGACGTCGCGGGCCACATGTTCAACTTGGTCGCGGTTCAAGGATGGCTCATCGTTCTCCGCCGATGGCGCTGGGGGTTCCGGCGTAGGCGCGGGTTCCGGTTCTGGCTCAGGCTCCGGTTCGGGTTCCGGCTCCGGCGGCGCGGTGACGGCAGGGGCCGGTTCAGGCTCCGGGGTAGCGGGAGGGACGGGGATGGGCGCGGCTGGCGGCGCGGAAGGCGTTACCGGTTCCGGCGACCGCCGGGTCAACCGCACGCGGGCTTCGCGCGCCCCGATACCGAGGAAGCCCTTGCTCTCCTCCTCCAATACCTCGATGTCCACCTCATCCCGCGTGGCCGCCAGGCGGGTCAAGCCGATAATAATCGCTTCATCTACAGAAGGTGCTGTAATTTCAACCAAATCCTCAAGTTCCATAGGTTCAACCTCCTCATTTAGTCAGCGATAGCCGATCGCCAACCTATCGATCTATAACACACACGCAGTACACAGGATAAAACCTGGGTAACTTTTGGAGCGTGCTCAGAAAACTGACCTGTTGCCCTTTACTTTGAAGCTCGCTGGCGCACGGCCTGGGGCTTGTGTTTTTTGCTCTTGGCCGAACTTTTCCCCTTGCTTTGCGCTTTGCTCTGCGCCTTCTTGGTGGGGGCCGGTTCTGGTTCATCGAAAACGTAGTGGCTGCGGAAGAGGTAGTATTGCAAGATGCCCACGACGTTGGTGATGAAGAAGTAGACGGCTAACCCCGAAGCGAAGGTCGCCGAGAAGTAGGCCGTCATCAGCGGCATCATGATCATCATCTGCTTGTTCATCGCCGCGGATTGTTCGTCTTGCGCGGGGGGTGTCAGCAACTTCTGCTGTAACCACGATGTGGCAAAAACTAACACGGGCAAGACGTAGTAGGGGTCGCGCAAAGCCAAATCGAGCCACAGGAACCGGCTCTTCAGGGGGATGAGCAGGCTGAAAGCGGGTACCCAGGAGTAGATGTCGTTGGAGAGGGTCAGTAATTGCAGGGGCGTCGCGGCCAACACGCGGATGATCGCCTGGTAGACGCCAATCATAATGGGGAATTGGATGAGCAAAGGCAAGCATCCTCCCAACGGATTGAAGCCGGCTTCCTTGTAGAGCTTCATCTGCTCCTGGGACAATTTCTCCCGGTCGTCCTTGTACTTGTTCTGCAATTCCTCCATCTTGGGACGGAGCGATTGCTGCTTGCGGGCAGATTTCTGCTGATTGAGCATTAACGGGGTCATCGCCAACCGGAAAATGATTGTGACCACCGTGACGGCTATAATGGTCTCGTTGCCCAACCACAGATAGAAAAGCAACAGCAAATTGATAATGGGTCGGATAATCAGCACGTTCAATGCAACTTCCCCTTTTGGTCAGCTAAAAACTTCATCGACAGGCATCCCACGCGGCTATGCCCGCCCTACTCCACATCTTCTACCGGCGGATAAACCCAAACCGGCACCCCACTGGCCCCATCCAATGCCCGGATGCGGGTTTCCGCCTCAATGGGCATCGCGTACACCATATTATGAGCGCGCACTAGGTCACTGGGGAGCTTGCCGGGGTCTTCTTCGATGACGCCCCAATCTATTTCCATGCCGGTCTCTGCGTCCAGGGCGTAGATTTTGCCGCTCTCGTGAGCTGGCACGAGCAAAATCCCCGCTTCAGCATCCAGCATAGGCCGACCACGCAGCGTGGCCTCATCCAAATTGACCGGTTCATCCCAGAGCATGTCGCGGGTTTGGAGATCAAGAGCGTATACGTTCCCGCCCACGTCGTAAAAATAGAGGGTCGATCCGCCCATCACGGGGGTGCCCCATAACCAATTCTGCGCCTGGTACGTCCAGACAATCGACTGCGTCGCCACGTCGATCTGGTAAAGCGTGCGGGCAAAGTCGCCTATCCACAGATCGCCGTCCACTACCGCCGGGGCCGAAGCCAAAGCGCCTTGAGTGTCTACGCGCCAGCGCTCGACACCGGTTTGCAGGTCAACCGCGTAGAGGGTGTGGTCTAGCGAAGAGATATAGACGGTGTCTTCAATCACCAGGGGGGTTGCCCAAACCCTATCCTGCGTGCGGAACACCCACACTTCCGCCCCGTCTTCCAAATCCAGGGCATAAACGCGCCCGTCACCGTTGCCGATGAGGAACAGCCCCTCGGCCACCACCCCGCTTCCCACATACTGCCCGCCGGCCCGGGTGAAGAGCCAGACGAGTTCGGGCGGTTGGGTGGGGTCTGCGCTGAGTGCCAGGGCGTGGACGGCCTGATCGGTGAAGCCCGCCACCAGCAGCAGTCCGTGCTCCGAAGCTTCCTCAGTATAAACCGGGGTCGCGTAAAAGTGATTGGTGCGCCGGTTCGCTTCAAAGGGATAGCTCCAATACACCTCGCCGGTCACGGCGTCCAGGGCACTGACGCGGTCCCAATTGGCCGCGTAGAGTATGTCATCTACCACTATCAACCCCGGCCAACTTTCCTGACGGGGGCGTCCAGCACAGCCCGTCACGAACAACAAGATCATTCCCAAACCAAGCGGGATGAGCCAACGTCGCATAGTTCCTCCTAACATAACGGGGGCCGGTTAAGGCACCGGATCATATCCCCCAGGGTGAAAGGGATGGCAGCGTAAGATGCGCCGCAATCCCAGCCAGCCCCCTTTAGCCAGGCCATAATACTCGATGGCCTCGTAAGTATACTGTGAGCACGTCGGCGTAAATCGACACGAGGGAGGTAAAAGGGGTGAAATGTAGCGTTGATACAATCGGAGTAGCCCAAGCACCGTCTTACTCATCCATCGCCCTCTACGGCATCCTGCCACAAAGCCCCGCGCTCCAAAAGCTGGCACAGCCCCTCAGCGACATCGGACAGACTGGCATCCGCCACAGGTGAACGAGCTACCAAGACCAAGTCCCATCCGGGGGAGACACGGGGATAGAGGCGGCGCATAGCCTCGCGCATCAGGCGGCGCGCGCGGTTACGCACCACCGCATTGCCGACCTTGCGACTGGCTGTGAAACCCACGCGGGTATGGCCCAGGTCATTCGGCAGCATCCACAGGACCACTAAAGGATGCGTCCAGGCTCTCCCGGACGCCCAGACGCGCCGGAAGGATGCCGGGCTGCGCAACCGCTGAGATTTACGCCAGTTCTGCAAGCCAACACGAAGAACCCCGCAAGCTACTGCGGGGCTTCTCCAAGCGACCCGGTCGAAGTGTACGCCGAAAAAGCCTCGCGGGAGGCAAACCTCAGCCTCCCGTGTAGGCTTTTCCGGCCATCCAATACGCCCGACCAGGCGACCTCTGCAAGGTTCACTTGCGGCGGCGAGGCCGATTCGAGCTTTCCTTCCAGTTGACTCGCTTGGCTCCGCCCAAACTCACAGCGACGAGCCGCCGGCGGCCCTTGCGACGCCGGCGCTTGAGCACATTGCGCCCACTCCGGGTTTGCATTCGCGCGCGGAAGCCGTGCGTCCGCATGCGCTTGCGTTTTTTAGGTTGATATGTTCGTTTCGGCATGTTAGCTCCTCTCAGATTATCTACTCAAATACCCTTTCTAAACCACACCACGAAGTCTCCCATATTAAAACCGCGCGGTTTCCCGCGACGGTTTGGGTATGGTT